>JAEYZJ010000016.1 GCA_023430705.1 Pseudomonadota bacterium
CGTGCGAGCGGTCGATGGTCTGGCCGACCGAACCCTGGATGGCGTCGAAGAAGCTGGGCCAGCCGGAGCCGGACTCGTACTTGGTGTCGGCGGTGAACAGCGCGGCGCCGCAGGCGGCGCAGTGATAGACGCCGTCGCGCTTCTCGGTGTTGTAGATGTGCGACCAGGGCCGCTCGGTGCCATGCTCACGGGCGACGCGATAGAGCTCGGGCGTGAGTTCGGCCCGCCACTCGTCGTCGGTCTTGTCGACCTTGAAGGTCTCGCTCATGTTGGGGTCTCCGTTACGCGCCAAGATATGGCGATTGTGCCGCCCGATCGCAAATCCTCAAGTGCACACAAAGCTGTGGTGGCTAACGCGTAAGCGCCGGTTTGCCTTGCGGGGGCGGGTTGTGCGGATAAGCTGTCCCCCGGAGCGAATCCCCATTGGAGGCCGACCTACGTGGCAGCTGCGCCGGACATTGTCGTCGCACTGGTCGTGCTGCTGCCCTTCGTTGCGGCCGTGCTCGCCCCGCTCCTCCATCGCCTCGTGGGAAACCTGACCGGCTGGGTGCTGGCGCTCGTGCCCACAGTCGGCTTTGTCGTGCTCTGGCCGCTGCTGGAGACGGTCGCCGGCGGCATGCCCGTGCGGGTCGCCTGGCCCTGGGCGCCGTCCTGGGGGCTGGAGTTCAGCTTCATTGTCGATGGGCTGAGCCTGCTCTTTTCGCTGACCATCGCGGGCATCGGCGCCTGCGTGGTGCTCTATTCGGGAGCCTACCTCAAGGGACACAGGCAGGGCCTGTTCCTCGGCTACCTGCTGGCCTTCATGGGGGCGATGCAGGGGCTGGTGCTGGCCGACAACCTCGTCGCGCTCTATCTCTTCTGGGAGCTGACCTCGGTCGCCTCCTTCCTGCTCATCGGCTTCGACCATACCCGCCAGGCCGCCCGCCGCGCCGCGATCCAGGCGCTGGTGGTCACCGGGGCAGGCGGCCTCTGCCTCCTCGCGGCGGGCGTCGGCATCTTCGTGATCACCGGCCAGTGGGACCTGAGCGCCGCGGGCAGGCTGGACGGGCCGGCCTATCCGCTGCTCGTCGGGCTGGTGCTCGTCGCCGCCTTCACCAAGTCGGCGCAGTTCCCCTTCCACTTCTGGCTGCCCAACGCCATGGAGGCGCCGACACCGGTCTCGGCCTATCTCCATTCGGCGACCATGGTGCAGGGCGGCGTCTATCTGGTCGCGCGCATGACGCCGCACCTCGGCGGCGAGCCGATCTGGAACCTGACGCTGATGCTCTTCGGCGGGGTGACGCTGCTGTGGGGCGCGGTGCTGGCGCTGCGCCAGACCGACCTCAAGCAGATGCTGGCGCAGACAACGCTCGCCTCGCTCGGCCTGCTGATGCTGCTGCTCGGCGCCGGCACCGAACTGGCGATCACCGGGGCGGCGCTCTATTTCCTCGCCCACGCGCTCTACAAGGCGGCGCTGTTCCTCGTCGCCGGCGCCATCGATCACGGCACCGGCACGCGCGACATCACCGCGCTCGGCGGCCTGCGCGATCCCATGACGGTGAGTTTCATCGCCACGATCATGGCCGCCGCGGCGATGCTGGGGCTGCCGCCGCTGCTCGGCTTCTTTGCCAAGGAGGAGATGTACGCGGCCCTCGCCCTCGGCCAGCTGCAACCGCTGCTGGCGCTCGCCGCGCTGGTGATTGGCAACGCCCTGCTGGGCGGCATCGCGCTCGCGCTGCTGATCCGGCCCTTCATGGGCGAGGTGCTGCCGACCCCGATCGCGCCGCACGAGGCGCCGGTGGCAATGCTGGCCGGCCCGGTGGCGCTGGGCGGGCTCGGGATCGTCGCGGGCTTCATGCCCGGCTGGCTCGGCGAGTTCATGGTGGCGCCCGCGACCTCGGCGATCCTCGGCAATGCGGTGGTCTCCCATCTCAAGCCCGGGATCGACCCGACGGGCTGGCCGTTCTGGCTGTCGCTGGTGACCTGGGCGCTGGCCGGGGCGGTCTATGTCAGGCTGGACCAGGGCCGCGCGCTGCTGCGGCGGCTCGGCGAGAGCGGGGGCTGGAACTTCGATCGCGGGTTCGACGCGGTCTATTTCGGGCTCGTCCGCTTCGCCGCGGCGGTGACGCGCCTGCTGCACCATGGCCGGCTGGAACGCTACCTGTTCGTGCTCTTCCTGCTGCTGGCCGCGGCGGCGCTGCTGCCCGTCTGGCTGATGGGGGGCCTTGCGGGCTGGCCGCAGCGGGTCGAGCTCCACTTCTACGAGTGGGGCGTCGTGGCGCTGATCGCCTGCGGGATCGTGACGGTCGTGCTGGCCCGCATCCGGCTGTTCGCCATCCTCGCGCTGGGCGTGCAGGGGCTGGGCGTGGCGCTGCTCTTCCTGCTCGTCGGTGCGCCTGACCTGGGCTTCACGCAGTTCATGGTCGAGGTGCTGTCGGTCGTGATCCTCGCCCTGGTGATGACCCGGCTCGATCTCGAGGTGACCGACACCCGGCCGCTCGAGGACTGGGCCCGCGACGGCAGCGTGGCGCTGCTGGGCGGGATGGCGGTGACCGGGCTGCTCTGGGCCGTGCTCGACTATCCGCTCGACAGCCGGCTCTCCGACTTCTTCAACGAATACGCCGGGCCGGTGGCGCATGGCCGTAACGTCGTCAACGTCATCCTCGTCGACTTCCGCGGCCTCGACACACTGGGCGAGATCTCGGTGGTGATGACCGCCGGCATCGCCATCCTGGCGCTGATCCGCGGGGCGCGGAAGAAGACGCTGCCGGCGATCCCGCCGCCGGCGTCCGGGGCCCCCCGGCGAAAGGCGGCGGCATGAGAACCCTGATCTTCCGCACCATCGCGCCGCTGCTGACCGCCGTGATGCTGGTCTTTTCGGTGTTCGTGCTGCTGCGGGGGCACAACGAGCCGGGCGGCGGCTTCATCGGCGGGCTGATCGCGGCCTCGGCGCTGGCCATCTACGGCATGGCGACGGGCGCCGACGCGGCGCGCCGCGCGCTGCATGTGCACCCCATGGCGCTCGCCGGCTTCGGCCTCGCCCTCGCGGCGCTGTCCGGGCTGCTGTCGCTGCCTTTCGACGTGCCGTTCATGACCGGCCTCTGGGCCACGTTCGAGGTGGACGGGTCGGAGGGCGCCGTCTCGACGCCCATGGTGTTCGACATCGGCGTCTATTTCGTCGTCTTCGGGACCATCGCCGCGGTGATCGTCGGGCTCGAGGCCGACGAGGAGGAGAACTGATGGATCACGTCGTCGCCGCCCTCGCGGGCCTCTTCATCGCGGCAGGCATCTACCAGTTGCTCTCGCGTGCCCTGATTCGGATGCTGCTCGGACTGACGCTGCTCGGGAACGGGGTGAACCTCGTGATCCTCGTCTCGGGACGGCTGGGGCAGATCGTGCCGCCGATCGCACCCGATGGCGCGGCGGCCCCCCTCGCCGGCGCCGCCAACCCCCTGCCGCAGGCGCTGATCCTCACCGCCATCGTCATCGGCTTCGCCATGTTCTCGTTCCTGCTGGTGCTGGCCTATCGCGCCTACCAGGCGCTCGATGCCGACGACACCGACAGCATGCGGCTCGCCGAGCCGCCCGGTCACCCGCGCCCGCCGATGAGCTACTGATGCCCGGGGTGATGCAGGATTTCGCGACCTATCCGGTCGACTGGCTGGTGATCCTGCCGGTGGTGCTGCCGCTGGCCGGGGCGGCGCTGCTGCTGATGCTGCGCGGCGCGCGCGAACCGCAGTTCTGGCTGACCCTCGCCGTCTCGGCGGCAGTTTTCGCGAGCGGCATCGCGCTGGCCCTGCGCGTCGCGGAGGCCGGTCCGGTCTCGATGACGATGGGCCGCTGGCTGCCCCCGTTCGGCATCAGCTTCACCGCCGACATCGTCGGCGCGGTCTTCGCCCTCGTCGCGGCGGGGCTGACGCTGGTGGTGCTGGTGTACATGCGCCACGACATGCCCGACCGGGTCCGGCACGACGGCATCTACCCGCTGGTGCTGCTGCTGCTCGCCGGGGTGAGCGGGGCGTTCCTCACCGCCGACCTGTTCAACCTCTATGTCTGGTTCGAGGTCATGCTGATCGCGAGCCTGGGCCTCATGGTGCTCGGCGGCCGCGACGTCCAGCTCGACGCCACGGTGAAGTACGGCTTCCTCAACTTCCTCGCGACGACGATCTTCCTGCTCTCGCTCGGGCTGCTCTACGGCACGCTCGGCACGCTGAACATGGCCGATATCCTCGAGCGGGCGCGGGCGGCCGATCCGGCGATCATGGCTTCGATCGCGGCGCTGCTGCTGCTCGCCTTCGGCACCAAGGCCGCCGCCTTCCCGGTGAACGCCTGGCTGCCGGCGAGCTACCACACGCAGCCGGCCGCGATCTCGGCCCTGATGGCGGGGCTGCTCACCAAGGTGGGAGTCTATGCGCTGCTGCGCGTGCTGGCGATGCTGCTGCCCGCGAGCCGCGAGGCGCTCGATCCGCTCCTCGTCGCCATCGCCGTGGCGACCCTGGTCCTCGGCCCGCTTGGCGCGATCGCCGAGACCAACCTGAGGCGCGCCCTCGGCTTCCTCGTCATCGGCGGGATCGGCGCCAGCCTGGCCGGCCTCGCGCTCGCCAACGAGGCGGGGCTCGCCGGGGCGGTGGCCTATGTGCTCCATGCCATGCTGACGATGACGGGCCTCTACCTTCTTGCCGGCCTCATCGAGGCGATGACCGGGGCGACCGACACGCGCCGCATGGGCGGGCTCTATGCGGCGGCGCCGCTCGCCGCGCTGCTGTTCTTCATCCTGATGCTGGCGGTGTCCGGCGTGCCGCCGTTCCTCGGCTTCTGGCCCAAGCTGCTGCTGGTGCAGGGCGGCATCGAGGCATGGCAGGCAGGCGCCGATGCCGGCGCGCTGCTGCTCTGGGTTGCGGTGCTGGCCAATGCGCTGCTGACGCTGATTGCCGGCAGCCGGCTCTGGGCCCACATCTTCTGGCGGCCGGGGCACGCGGATGCGGCTTCCGAGGCGCCCAATCCCGACCTCCGGCCGCTCGATCGCCGCGGCATGGCGCTGGGCCTCGGGACGACCGCCGTGCTGACGGCCGCGGTCCTCGCGATGAGCCTCTGGCCCGAACCGCTGGCCGGCTTCGGCAAGGCCGGGGCGGCGGCGCTGCTGCAGCCGGGCGACTACGTGGCTGCCACCGGACCTGAAGGAGCGGGCCAATGAGCGTGATCCTGCTGGCGATGGTGCTGGCGCTCGGCTGGGCCGCGGCGACCGGCAGCTTTTCCGCGCCGAACCTGCTGCTGGGGCTGCTGGTGAGCGGCCTGAGCCTCGCCGTGGTGCGCCAGTTCGTCTCGCCGCCCCGGCTGGTGCCGCGGGCGCTGCGCATCCTGCGGCTGGCCTGGACGTTCATCGCCGAACTCGTGCTGAGCGCGCTCCGCGTCGCCCGGCTGGTGCTGAGGCCCGACGTGAAGGCGCATATCCGCCCCGCCTTCGTCGCCTATCCGCTGAGCGCGAAGACCGACGCCGAGATCACGCTGCTGGCCAACCTGATCACGCTGACGCCGGGAACGCTGAGCGTCGACGTGTCGGAGGACCGCCGTTTCCTCCATATCCACGTCATCGACCTGGGCGACCGCGAGGCCTTCATCGCCAGCATCGCCGATGGCTTCGAGCGGCAGGTGATGGAGGCGCTGCGATGAGCGGGGCAGGTGCAGTCCAGCTTGCCGGCCTCGTTGCACTTGCACTGCTCGGGGCGGCGATCTTCGTGACCTTGATCCGACTTGTGCGCGGCCCGAATCTGGGTGACCGAATTCTTGCGCTCGACCTGATCACCGTACTGGCGGCCGGGTTCATCGGCGCGCTGGCGGTGCTGACGGGGTTCTCGCTCTATATCGACATAGCAATAGCGCTGGCGCTGGTGAGCTTTCTGTCGACCGTGGCGCTGGCCCGTTATCTGTTCGTGCGCGCCCTCAGAAAAGAGCAGCAAGGCAAAACACCATGATCGCGGAGATCGCCAACTATATCGCCGCAGTACTGGTGGTCGTCGGGGCCGGGTTCGGTCTGATTGCTGCCGTTGGTGTATTGCGGTTGCCTGATCTTTATACCCGGCTGCATGCAGCATCGAAGGCAGGAGCGATCGGCGCGGGGCTGATCTTCCTCGCGGTGGCGGTTGCCTCGCTGGATGGCGCGATTGTCCTGCGCGCTCTGCTTGGGATTGTCTTCCTACTTTTGTCTACACCGGTATCGGCACACCTTCTGGCACGTGCGGCGTTTCGCAGCGGCGAAACCCCTACAGACACTACGACTATCGAGGATTTGAGCTGAGAAATGCTGCAATTGCACAATATTGCCGCAAAGCAATAGTTATACACAGTTGTGACACTTGGGATTGCATTCGCAATGCCACGGTTCTACAGAACCAGTGTCGGTCAAGGATGCCACCTCCTTTGCCCGGCTTACCGCAGAAAAGGACCCGAAATGAACGACATCACCAGCGGCAACGCCGCGGCTGACAACGATCTCATCGATCTGAGCGCGGACATCGTCTCCGCCTATGTTAGCCACAATGCACTGAGCGTCAGCGACCTGCCCAAGCTGATTGCGGAAGTGCATGCAGCCCTCAAGAATCTCCACTCGCCCGTCGCCGCCGAGCCGGTCGAGGAGCTGAAGCCGGCCGTGCCGATCCGCAAGTCGGTCGCCCCGGACTACATCATCTGCCTGGAAGACGGCAAAAAGTTCAAATCGCTGAAGCGCCACCTGCGCACGCACTACAACCTCTCCCCCGAAGAGTACCGCGAGAAGTGGGGCCTGCCGGCCGACTACCCGATGGTCGCTCCGAACTATTCCGCGACCCGTTCGCGCCTCGCCAAGGACAATGGCCTGGGCCGCAAGGCCGCCTGATCCCGCACAAAAGCGTGACAGTGACGAAATGGCCGCCCCAGCCGGGCGGCCATTTTCTATTTGCCCCCGACCCCCGGCGGGCGCGCGGTTCCGCCCGACTTATCCCCGCCTCTCCCATTGCCCGGTATAGGAATATCGTCCTATGCTGAGGAGGAGAGGCGGCGATGCGTGGCGAGGCGGCGCAGGTGGGGAAAGCCCCCGCAATCGGACGGCGAGGCCGGAGGGGCGTGCTGCGGTTCGACCCGCGCCGCGCCGACCCCCGCGGCTGGCGGCTGCTGGAACTGGTTGCCGCGGCACGCGGGCTGGAGCCGCGGCAGCTCCTCGGCCCCGACCGGGGCAAGGCCGAGATCGCGCTGGCGCGGCAGCTGGCGATGTACCTCATGCACACCCAGTTCTCCCGCATCTATTCCGATGTCGGCCGTTTCTTCGGCCGCGACCGCACCACGGTCTCCCATGCCTGCGCGCTGATCGAGGATTTGCGCGAGGAGAGGGCATTCGACGAGGAGGTCGGGGCGCTCGAGGCCGCCCTCGAGGGCGAGGCGGCGCTGGCGCGGGAGGCATCCCGTGCGGCGGCCTAGCAAGTCCGCGCTGCGCCTCGTGCGGGCGCTTGTCGGCGGCGCCGAGGCCTGGCGCGAGGGCGAGGTCTTCCGACTGGCGGGAGCCGGCGGACGGATCGAGCTGCCGGCGCCCGAGGTCCGCGAACTGGTCTCCCAGGGCGTGCTGGATGGCGATGCCGCGCACTGCCGCAGCAACGCCGCGACGGCGCAGTGGCTGAAGCGGCAGATGATCGAGGCCGATGCCTTCGCCGCGCAGCACCGGCTGGAAGCGCCGGGCCCGGAGGGCTCGGTCCTCGACCTTGCCGACAGCCCTCTGGCGCGGCTTGCGGCTGCCGACGCGTCGGGCGAGGCGTTCCTCAAGCCCCATCAGGTGCAGGCGGGCGAGCGGCTGCGCCGGCTCTTCGAGCGGGCCCGGCTGCAGCCGCGTGTCACCATGAGCTATTCGCCGGCCCACACGGCGGGCGGCAAGGGCGGCGGGCACGCGGCCGAGATCGGCGACATGGCGGCGGATGCGCGCCGCGAACTGGCCGGGCTCTACCGGCAGCTCCCGCGCGACTGCGCCGAGGTGGCATGGGACGTGTGCGGCTTCGGCAAGGGCCTGCAGCAGGTCGAGGGCGAGCGCGGCTGGCCACGCCGCAGCGCCAAGCTGGTGCTGCGCATCGCGCTCGACCGGCTGGCGGAGATCCACGGGCTGGGCGAGGCGGCGACGGGCGCGCCGTCGCGGCGGCAGCGGGCCTGGATGGACGGCGCCCGCGTCGCGATGTTCGATTGACGGGGCAGGGGCCCCGTGGTCAGGCGGCGGCGAGCTGGCGCGCTTCGCTGCGCATGCGCTTGACCATCGCGACGAGGCCGTTGGAGCGCTGCGTGGTGAGATGCTCGCGCAGCCCCAGCTGGTCGAAGATGGCGATCGCGTCGGTCTCGGCGATCTCGCCGGCCGGACGGCCTGAATAGAGGGCGACCAGCACCGCGACGAGGCCGCGCACGATCATGGCGTCGGATTCACCCCGGTAGACGAGGTGGGCGCCGTCGTGGTTGGAGACGAGCCAGACCTGCGACACGCAGCCATTCACCTTGTTCTCGGCGGTCTTTTCGCCCTCGGCGAGCGGCGGCAGGGCCTGCCCGAGCTCGATGATGTAGCGATACCGGTCCTCCCAGTCGTCAAGATAGGAGAGGTTTTCGGCAATCTCGGTGAAGGCGGCGGGATGGGTCATGGGGTGTAGATAGGTCATCCGGCGAGCGGATTGAAGCCAATAACAAGCGAGCCGCAGTGCGGGGCAGCGCACTGCGGCTCCTTGGCCAGGGATCGTGCTGGAGTAGCGTCGGGGAAGTGACGCGACCCCTGGTTTAGCCCATCCTGTCCGGCCGCGGCCGCGGAAGCGGGACCGGGACGGCCGATGTTTCCTGCGAGGGCATGCCGAGCGAGGGGAGCCGGTTGCCGGCCAGCACCGTGAGCGCCGCCTTGCCGCCGGCGCATTCGAGGCTCGTGCAGTCGGCCTTGATGATCTGCGCGACGATGGCCTTCTGGCCGGCCTCGAGGGCACCCTGCGAGGCGTTCGCCACGTCCTTGCCCAGGTCGTAATCCCGGGGAGCGATGACGAGGAACATCACCGTCAGCCAGAATGCGGACCGCAGCAGGAACATCAATCGCTCTCTCCCCTGTCGGCAGACCTTCTGCCTTGGTTGGCTCGAGACTAGGCGGCCCCGCTTAAGTGCCGTTTCGGGATTTCGATAAAATTCGATGCAAATGCGATTGGTGCGCGCCGGTTGGGCACGGTGGGCACGAATGTGGGCGGCCTACGCTCATGTGCGCAACCAAACGTTTACGCTAACCCCAGAAAGCCCCCCCGCAACCCGGTGGAACGCGTGCGCAACCGCCCGGCGGGGCCTTCCCCTTAAAGCGGCATTAGGCGTTGGAGTGGAAGGTCAGGCCAACAACAACAAGGGCTTTGGGGCGGTTGGTTCGAGTCATGCGTAGCCTGTGGCAATGGTTGAACGACGCCTTGCGCACCAATCCGGTGCGTGGCGCGGGCGGCCGTCCTGACGTGCTGCGCCGGCAGTCGATCGCGACCAGCGCCCGCTGGATCCTGGCCGCCGGCATGGCCGGCCTGCCGGCTGCGCTCTACGCGCTGACCCATATCCTGCTGCTGCCCTTCATCCTTGCCGTGATCGCGGTCGCCGCCGGCATGCTGGGCCTCGCGCTCTGCCAGCGCGGGCAGTACGAGCGGGCCGCCGCCACGCAGGTCTATGCGACGCTGCTGGCCGGGCTGCTGCTGACCGTCGCCGATCCCGCCATCGCCGATTTCGGCCTCGCCGTGGCGGTGCTCGGACCGGTGCATGCCTCGCTGCTGACCCGCACCCCGGTGAAAAAGCGCGCCTGGGCCATCCTCGTCGCGGTGGTGCTGTGCGGCGTGCTCGCCAACCTCGGTATCCTCGCCTGGCCCGAGCCCTTCGGCTTTGCCTATACGCTGGTCGCCGGCTCCGTGTTCCTCGTCGTCGCGCTGATCGTCGCCATCTCGGCGAATCGGCTGAACAGCGTGTTCGAGGTCTACGAGAAGGCGCAGATCAACGCCTTCCGCCACCTGATCGAGCATGTGCAGGACGCGGTGATGCGCTTTGCCAGCGACGGCACGGTGCTGTTCACCTCGCGCTCGGCGGAAAAGCTGTTCGGCTGCCGCCGCTTCGAGCTGAGCGGCAGCGGGCTGGTCGAGCGCATCCACGTGATGGACCGGCCGACCTACCTCACGGCCTTCGCCGAGGCCAACCAGGACGGCCGGACGCGACGCGTCGAGATTCGCATGCGGCGGGACGAGCCCGGCCCGTCGGCGGCGCCGCCGCGCTTCGTCTGGATCGAGGCATCGCTGACGCCGGTGATCGACGAGGACGCGCTGGGCAGCCGCAACGAGGTGGTGGTGCTGCTGCGCGACGTGACCGAGCGGCACGACTACATGAACGAGCTGCAGCGCGCCCGGAAGGTTGCCGAGGAGGCCTCGAGCGCCAAGTCGCGCTTCCTCGCCACCATCGGCCATGAACTGCGCACCCCGCTGAACGCCATCGTCGGCTTTTCCGAGATGATGACGTCGGGCGTGGTGGGCGAGCTGAGCCCGCAGCACAAGGAATACGCCACGCTCATCCAGCAGAGCGGCCATCACCTGATCGAGGTGGTGCGCATGCTGCTCGACATGAGCCGGCTCGAGGCCGGCAAGTTCGAGCTGACCACCGAGCCGATCGCGCCGGAGACGCTGGTCGAGCCGTGCCTGAAGATGGTCGATACGATGGCGCGCGAGAAATCCGTGCGGCTGATGACCGACATTCCGCGCACGCTGCCGATGCTGATCGCCGACGAGCGGGCCTGCCGCCAGATTCTCATCAACCTGCTGTCGAACGCGGTGAAGTTCTCCAACGAGCACTCGGTCGTGACGCTCGCCATGAAGCGCCAGGGCCGGCACCTCGCCATCTCGGTTGCCGACCACGGTATCGGCATGGGCGAGGACTCGGTGCAGCGAATCGGCGAGCCCTTCTTCCAGGCCCAGGACGGTCTCGCCCGCCGCTACGAGGGGACGGGCCTCGGCCTCTCGATCGTCAAGGGGCTGGTCGAACTGCATGAGGGAACGCTGCACGCCTCGTCGTCGCCGGGGGAGGGGACAGTTATGACTGTCCTGCTGCCGATAAACGGTCCGGAAACCAAGGTGGAGGAAACTCTGGCCGTAATGCCCCTTCACAGGGACCAGGTCACGCAGCACATGCCCCCCACATGGCACGACGAAAGAAAAAGAGCTCTATGACGACAGCAACTCTGGCCCACCTGCCCCTGCAGGTGGGCAGCGTCGCGCTGGCCCAGGCGGGCCGGGCTTCGCTCTGGGTCGTTCGGCGCTACATGCGCGCTCCCCTGACCAACACGGCCATTGCCGCGCTTGTCGTGACTTCGGCCATGGCCGCCTCGAACGCGCTCTATGGCCAGCGTCACGATCATCCCGCGCCGCTCTTCGGCTCGGTCGAGAACATCACCACCGGCTCGATCGATTCGGAGCCGGTGATTCCGAAGACGCGGCCCAAGAGCTTCACCGTCAGTGCGCCGGTGAAGATCGCCGCGGTCGAGCAAGCGCCCGTGGTCCCGTCCGCACCGCTCGAGCCGGTCGGCAACCGGGACGTCTTCGAGGTGCAGCGCAAGCTCGAGCAGATGAAGCTCTTCTCCGGCACGATCGACGGCTATTACGGGCCGCGCACCGCCTCGGCGATCCGCAAGTTCGAGGAGCAGCGCGGGCTCAAGCCCACCGGCGAGCTGAACCGCGAGACGATCGCCCTGATCCTGGCCGCCCCGCTGGGGACGACGGCGGTGGCGGCCCCGGTCGCCGCCCCGGCAGCGCAGCCGCAGCCCTCGCAGCTCCCGGCCATCACGCTGCCCGCGCCCCTGGCGGCGCCCGTCGAGGAGGAACTCCCCGCCGCCGCGAGGGTGCAGCAGCCGGCCGCGACGATGAAGCCGCTTCCGCCGGTGGGTGCCAGCACCAAGACCGCTGCCCGGGAGAGCACGGCCAAGCTGCTCGGCCGCCCGGTGCCCTCGACCCCCGGACAGGCGCTGGAGATGGCCGCCGACACCGCCGGCGACGCGATCAACACCATCATCGACGGCGTGCAGTCGGTCGCCATGAGTGCGCCCCCGCGGCAGCCCTTCGCGGTGGAGGCGCGCGCCAGCACCGCCGCGGCCGCCCCCCCGGTCGCCCTCGTGCCCGCCTCCGCGCGGCCCCAGCAACTGGCCGCGCTGCCCGGAAATCCCCGCGTCGGCGTGCCGCTCAGGATCGAGGAAGAGGCGCCCAAGCCCGGCGAGAGCATCGCCGTGCTAGATACGGACGCGACGCCCGACGAGGTCAAGCCCGTCTCGGTGACCGACCCGGTGTTCGTCGCGCGGGTGCAGCGCGGGCTTGCCAGCCTGGGCTTCCTGCACGGCCCCGCCGACGGCGTGGCCGGGGAGGCGACCGCCAAGGCGATCCGCAACTTCGAGGTGTACTTCAACTACAAGGTCACCGGGCGGATCACTCCGGAACTGCTCGACTTGCTGATCGACAGCGGGGCTGTCATCTAGGAGCGATGTTTCGCACCGACCTGTGGGTCTCGGCCTTCGTCCGCCGTCACAACAATATCGGCCACATGTGTGTGGTGAGCCGTCGCGGCGACCCGTTGGCGGGGCAGATCTTCGTCGAGGTCGACCATCTCAACGGGACGGTGTCGCTCTATACGCCCGCCCCGGCGACGAGCCGCATGGACGAGACCGAAGCGCGGCTGTTCCAGCTGCGCTTCGACCGCGTCGAGCCCGACAAGGTGCGCGAGCGCATCGCCCGGGAGGAGGAGTTCGACCCGGACCTGTGGGTGGTGTCGCTCGAGATGCGGAACGGCGAGCCCGGACTGGAGCTGGCCTGAGCTAGGACGCGATCCGCGCCCCGATGCGGGCCAGCGCCTCGATGGCCTGGTCGACCACCGGATCGCGCTCGCGCGTCTGCGGCGGCGGCACCCGGCGGCGATCGGGATCGACCGGCTTGTACTCGGGCCGCGTGAGGTCGAGCAGGTTCACCTCGCCGCGCCAGGCGCTCATCAGGAAGGCCGTGGCATCGACGCTGACGGTGTCGAACAGGGTAGAGAACTGCGCCAGCGCCCTGGAGCGATCCTCGTCGTGGGACGTGGCGTGGATGAGGACCTTCAGCCCCTCGTGCGCCGAGCAGCCGAAGGCGCGCAGCACGACGAACAGCGCGGCGCCCGACGTGTCGTGCGCGATCTGTCCGCAGCGGACTTCATCGAGCCCGGTGATCTGGTGCAGCAGCCGCGTGACTTCGGGGCGGCGGTTCTCGGAAAACAGCTTCATCAGCGCACGGGTCAGCTCCCCGGTGGCGACCGACAGCTGTTCGAGCGTGCGCTTGATCGGGGCGGCGGGCGTCTCGCGCCGCGCGAAGGCGTTGATGACCTTGACCCGGTCGGCTTCGCCCAGATCGAAGAAGGCCGGGGCGAGGAGGGACGCGTCGAAATCCTCGCGCGCCGCCAGCGACCAGGCGACCTGGTGGTCCATCTGCGCCGAACGGGCGAGGGCGCTGAGATAGGGGCCGCGCGGCAGCACCGCGGTGTTGGTCGCGAGGGCGCGATAGACCTTGCGGCTGTTCATCTGGAACAGGCGCCCGAGCACGGCATTCGAGAGGTCGCTGCGGCGCGCCAGCGCTGCCCCGAGGGTCACGTCGCCGGTCGAGACCACCTTGAGCATGGTGCCTTCGGAAAGACGCGGAGCGGAGACGAGGTAGTCGGGCAGGTCGTCGCCGAGGTGACGGACGACCAGTTCCTCGAGTTCGGGGGAGAGGTCTTCGGAGCGGCCGAGCGTCGCCGCGGCCTTGGCGCGCGCCGCCGGGGCCGCCGACGGAAACAGCCGCTGCGCCAGCGCCACGAACTGTTCCATTTCGGCACTCGTGGGCCGGCCACGCCGCGCGAAGGCATCGCAGGCAGCGCACAACAGCGTGTTCGTCCGATCGACGCCGCCAGTCTCGATGAGGAGCTGGAACGTCTCGTAAGGCTGGAAACCGATCATCATTCGCCCTGCGAAGCCCCCGGGATTCGGGCCTCAACCACGCCACCGACTATTTACGGAAATCGTTAGCGAACTGTTAACCTTGACGAACTCTTAATGGCGCCCGTCGGGAAGGTGCGTCGCTCCCGGTTTGCCGGCGGAATGGGCCCCGGCAACGTTCACCCACTCCCGCCGGAGGCAAGGTTGGGAAAGCTGGTTCAACTCCCGAAGCGCGGACGCACTCCGAAATCGCGCTCCCAATCGGCGGGCACCGGGGAAGTCGTGCTGTTCACCGGCGTCCGCTACGAACGCGAGGGTTCGCCCGACAAGCCCGTTGGCGCGGCCAGCGGGGGCAAGCGCCGTCGTGGCTAGACTTCGCCGCCTCGCCGGCGCGGCAATGGCGCTGGCAATGCTGGTGGCACCCGCCGCCGGCCACGAACTCGGCGACTTCGGCCGCGTGAAGCCGGGCGTGCTGAACGACGAGCTGATCCCGTGGGCGGACAAGCTCGACCGCCGGCTCAGGGGGCAGCCGGTATCGGACCTCAACCTCACCGACGAGGAGCGGGAGATGCGTGATCGCCTCTATCGCTTCCTCATTGCCCGCCACGTCAAGGACTGGGCCTTCGACTACGAGCAGATCGTGGCGGTCGCGAGCTTCGCCAGCAGGCGGGCCGGGCGGGAAGACCTCTATTACCGCTGGCTGACCCGCGAGCGCTACGCGTCGTCGCGGGTGCGCTACAACACGATCAGCGACGACATCGGGGCCGACGTGCTGACCCTGCCGGGCGCCTTCGCCTCGGTCTGCGCCGTGACGATCATCGACCGGCAACGGGCGGTGGCCGTCGCCGAACTCGACGACATCGAAGCTGAAATGATTGCCGAGGTGCTGGCGCGCAAGGCCGAGAACGCACTGCATGTGGACCGCTTCGTGCGCGCGCTGCGCTACCGCTACGAGTCCTACAGCTACGCGCTCGATCATTTCCTCGTCGAGACGCCGCACCCCGAGGCGGTCAACGTCGACAGCCGGCTGAGCGGGTACGCGGTCTGGCTCGGCCGGGCCGAGGCGGGCGACTTCTGCATCGAGGATGGGGCGGCCTCCTGGAACGAAGCCGAGCCGCTGCCGGGACGCGTGCTGCGCAATGGCCCGGGCGAGGGGCCATACCGCAAGTAGGCGGCTAGACCGGGATGTTGCCGCACCTGAGGCCGGTGAGCGCCTTCTCGTAGCGGGCCCGCATTTCGGGATGCGGCGGCGCCAGCCGCACCACGACCACCACCTCGTCCTCGTTCGATTCGACGATCAGCAGGCCCTCGGCCACGTCGAGCTTCTGCTCGGCCAGCAGGCGCGTCTGCGCCGGGTTGAAGATGCCGAGGTCGAGCACGTTGCCGATGCCGTCGCGGTTGGTGGTCGAATAGATGATGGTGCCGTCGCGGCCATAGACGGCGACCGACCAGAACGACTGGGGCAGGGTGCCGCTGACCGTGCCCGGGCCGCGGCGGAGATCGACCTTGCACGCGGCGTAGGCGAGCCCCGGATCGAGCCGCAGCGGATTGGGCTGGCCGGCAACCGCGGCCGGCAGGACCACCGTCGCCTCGCCCGCGCCGAGGTCGGCCAGCCGGTCCCAGGCGGCCGTGGCCGAGAGCGCCGGCAGGGTGAGGATGACGGCAATGTGGATGATGCCGCCCAGCACCACGCCCGTCACGATCCAGAGCAGGGTGCGGATCATGCGCAGGCCTCGCGGATGATGGCCGGCAGCGCCGCGACCTCGGAGCCCACGCCCGACAGGCTCGACGTGTCGTAGAGGCTGAGGACGAGGTTGAACGGCCCGTCCCCGGCGATTTCCAGCCAGTTCTGCGGCGCGAGGGTCTTGGACACGTAGAGCGCGGCGGAGCCGTCGCCGGCGCGGCTCAGGCGGGCGCTGTGGAAGTCGGTCGGGGCGCCCGGACGCGTGATCGGAGCGCCGTCCTCCGGCGAGACCGGCACCAGCGTCCAGAAGCGGGCGGGCGGGGTCCTGCCGTCGATGCGGTAACGGCAGGCGCGGTCGAGCCGGCGGTTGTCGCTGTCGGTCGTGGCGACGAACTGGATGCCCTCGCTGGCGCCGAGCTCGAGCGCACCGGAGCGGGCGATGAAGGCGCGGGTATAGGGGTCGGGCGAGGGCGCGCCGACATCCTTCCAGGCCTGCCAGGGGCCGATCTGGATGGCGCCGAACATGCGCCCGTCGCTGAGCGCGTACCAGCTGAGGCCGAAACCGACGAGCAGCGCAACCGCCAGCATCGTTCCGAGGTGAACGAGAAAACGCAAGGGCTAGAGGCTCTTGGATGGTGTGGCGGGGGGAGGGGGGGCGGCCAGTGCAGCCTCGGTGGGCGAAGCGCCCAGCGTCGACCGGAGCAGGTTTGCGAGCTCGAGCAGCTGGTCGGCGGTCCCGGGCTTGAGCCCCGGCGGACGCTCGACGGGCGGCAGCGCCGTCACGCCTTCGGCGGGGGTGGCGTTGGCGATGACGAAGGGCGCGGGCTGGAAGTCCACCCCCTCGACCGGCTTGATCTCGGTGTTGGTGTGGGCATAGGCCATGAACTTCTGCCAGGCCGTCGTCGGCAGCGTGCCGCCGGTCAGCTCCTTGGTGGCCTGGTAGTCGTCATTGCCGAACCAGACCGCGGCCACGTAGTTGCCGGTGAAGCCGCAGAACCAGGCGTCGCGATAGGACGAGGTGGTCCCGGTCTTGCCGACCGCCGGCACGCCCTCGATCTGCGCGCGCCGCCCGGTGCCGCTCTCCACCACGGCGCGCATCATCCGGTTCATGTACTTGACCGTCTGCTCCGAGACGACCCGCTCGCGGTTGGCCTCGGGATCGGCCTCGAAGATCTGCTCGCCGGTGAGCGTGGTGATGCGCGTGATGCCGAAGGCCGGGGTCTTGTAGCCGTGGTTGGCGAACGCGGCGTAGGACGAGGCCATGTCGATGACGCTGACCGATGCCGCGCCCAGCGCCAGCGAACGGGTGACGGGGAAATCGTTGGTGAGCCCGATCTTGCGGGCGAAATCGGCGATCGGCTGGCGCCCGGTCTTGATCGAGAGGTTGACCGGCACGGTGTTGATCGACTGCTGGAAGGCCGAGATCAGGCTGATGCGCCCCACCGAGTTGCGCGAGTAGTTCTGCGGGCACCAGTTGCCGATGCACTGCGTGGCGCCCGACACGATCGTGTCCGGATCGTACTCGGGTATCATCTCGAAGGCGGTGGCGTAGTCGAAGAGCTTGAACGCCGAGCCCGGCTGCCGGTTGGGGACGATGGCGCGGTTGAACTGGCTCTTGGCGTAGTCCATGCCGCCGACCATGGCCCGGATGGCGCCGGCCGTATCGAGCACCACCATGGCGGCCTGCGACACGCGGTAGGCCTCGCCCTGCTCGCGGACCACCGAGGTGACGGCATCCTCGGCATAGGATTGCAGCACCGGATCGACCGTGGTGCGCACGACGAACGAGTTCGAGCTCGAGCCGTGATCGGCGATGATGCGCTTGGCCTGCTCGAAGGCATAATCGAGGAAGTAGTTGGGCGAGTTCGCCTCGGCCGAGCGGTCGACCGGAGTGGCCGGGTTGCGCCGGGCCGCCGTCACCTGCCCCTCGGTGAGGAAGCCGGCGTCGACGAGGTTGGAGAGGACGAGGTTGGCGCGGGCGCGCGCCGCCGCGATGTCGACATGCGGCGCGTACTTGGTCGGCGCCTTGAACAGCCCCGCCAGCATCGCGGCCTCGGCAAGGTTCACGTCGGTGATCTTCTTGCCGAAATAGTACTCGGCGGCCGCCGCGGCGCCGAAATTGCCGCCGCCCATGTAGGCGCGGTCGAAATAGAGCTTGAGGATCTCGTCCTTGGTGTAGTGCCACTCGAGCCACACCGACAGGAACGCCTCCTTGATCTTGCGCTCTAGGGTGCGCTCGGACGAGAGGAAAAGGTTCTTGGCGAGCTGCTGGGTGATGGACGAGCCGCCCTGCAGCGACGACTCGCCGCTCGCATTGCTGGCAAGCGCGCGCAGCGTGCCGACCACGTCGATGCCCCAGTGGTCGTAGAAGCGCCGGTCCTCGGTGGCGAGCGACGCCTTGATGAAGAAATCGGGCAGCTTGTCGAGCGGATAGGAATCGTCGGAGCGGATGCCGCGGCGGCCGATCTCGTTGCCATAGCGGTCGAGGAAGGTGACCGCGATGTCCTCGGCCTTGTTGAAATGGCCGGTGGCCGTGGCGTCGAACGCCGGCAGCGCGAGGGCAGCCATCAGCACGCAGCCGATGGCGAAAAAGCTCAGCCCGTCCGAGACGATCTCGACGAAGAAGCGCCGGATGCCCGAGACGCGGAAGCGGGAGAAGAAGTCCTCGACATTCGTGTAGCCGCGCCCGAGCGAGTGCCAGAAGTCGTAAAGCGCGGAGTCGAGCCAGGCGTCCGCCGCCAGCATGCGGGTTTTCTTGCGGCGCTTCTCTTTGTGGTAGAACGGATCCTGCACCGAAACGCTCCGCAGCGCCCTTGTCGGGCCTTCGCCGAAATCAGCTACTCGCATAGCCGATTTCGGCGAAAAGCGAAACGCCGGCAAGGGCGTTCCGGACCGAGGTCCCGGTTAGTTGAACCGGAAGTTCAGGCCTGCGCGCACCGAGCTGTCGGCCAGCTCTGCCGAGGTGACGTTCGCCAGGTCCTCGTAAATCTGCGTGCCGTAGTTGGTGTAGCGGTATTCGAGGTTGGCCGAGATGGTGTCGGTGAGGCCGATTTCACCGCCGAGGCCGAGCACGTAGCCGGTGTGGAAACCCTCATCGGTGGCGGGGACGCCATCCTCGATCGAGGCGCTGGCGAACGAGATACCGCCGAGCACGTACGGCACGAAGTTGCCGATCTCGAGACCGACGCGGGCCGTCGCCGAACCGCTCCAGTCGACGGCGAGGGCATACGAGGGGGCATCATCGACGCTGCTCGCATCGTTGTAGGCCAGGTCGACCTGGAAACCGCCGACAACGTTATCAGACAGGTGGAAATTATAGCCGGCCGCGAGGCCGAGCAGGTAGCCCTCGTAGTCTTCTTCGAAGGGCGAGGTGTTGAGGTTGTCGGTGGTGGTTATGGTCCCGGCAGCGAGGCCGCCGAAAATACCGACGTAGAAGCCGTCCCAGCTGGACGCGGCGGGCGCAACGGCAACCGGGGTGTCAATGATGAGGTCGGCCGCGCCGGCCGCGCCGGCGAGGGTGAGAACGGTTGCAGCGGCAATGGCTGCCGTGGCGATCATGCGCAATTGTGCCTCCAAACTTGGCAATGGCTTTAAGGCTGCGCGACATGCGGGCGCGAACAATGGGGCGCCCCCGTTGGTGGTCGATCAAGCGCAGCCTCCCCTTGTAGGTCGCGCAAAAACGATTCGTCCCGATGCAAAAGGTCGAGTACACGAGCTTCGTTGACGGCAGGGTGCAGGTGCGGATGGCCTTCTGGGAAGAAAAGACGCTCGAGGAGATGACGCCGGCGGAGTGGGAATCGCTCTGCGACGGCTGCGGGCGCTGCTGCCTGATGAAGCTCGAGGACGAGGATACCGGCGATATCTATGTCTCGGACGTGCGCTGCCGGCTGCTCGACGGCGAGACCTGCAAGTGCACCGACTATCCCAACCGGCTCAAGGTCGTGCCCGACTGCATCAAGCTGACGCCCGAGAACGTGCGCACAATCGAGTGGATTCCCTCCACCTGCGCCTATCGCCGCATCGCCGAGGGCAAGGGCCTCGCCTGGTGGCATCCGCTGGTCTCGGGCGACCCCGACACCGTGGCGGCCGTCGGCGTTTCGGTGCGCGGCCGCACCGTGCCCGAGCAGTCGGTGCAGCCGGGCGAATGGGAAGACCACGTCGCCGACTGGCCCAATTGGGAACCGCCCGAGGAAATCTAGCTCCGGGGGAGGGGTGAGGCGCGGGTTGTGCGGGATTTACCGGGCACGGCGCTGCTTCTGGGGGGACGCATTGCTCATTCCTCCCCTCATTGCCGGGCTTGTCCCGGCAATCCAGTGTCCCGGTCCGGAGAGAGCCTTCTCACGCGCAGGACTGCGCGTGGCTGGATCACCGGGACAAGCCCGGTGATGAGGGGCTCATGGGGCGTGGCAGAGGGTGGCTTCGTCGCTGTTGCAGGCGAGACCTGAGTACTCATTTCATTCCCTCATTGCCGGGCTTGTCCCGGCAATCCAGTGGCGCTGCGTCCGGAGAGAGCCTTCTCACGCGCAGGACTGCGCGTGGCTGGATCACCGGGACAAGCCCGGTGATGAGGGGGCATCGCTAGATTCCCGTCAGCCAGTGGCTCAGGTCCTCCCACTCGGGATTCAACGCTTCGATCAGGTTGAGCTTCCACTTGCGGGGGTACTTCTTGATGTTCTTCTCGCGCTGGATGGCGGAGACGAGCAGGTCGTGTTCCTCGATCCAGACGAGGCGATGGACGCCATAGCGGGATGTGAAGCCGGGGGTCAGGCCGTGCTGGTGCTCGAACCACCGGCGCGAAGGATCGCGCGTCACGCCGACATAGAGCGTGCCGTTGCGCCCGGACGCGAGCATGTAGACGTAGCCCGTCATCGGTGAGGATGAAGCCACAGGGGCGGCACGCTCCGCAATCGCCTCGTTGGCAGGACTGCGCCTGGCTGGATCACCGGGACAAGCCCGGTGATGAGGGGCTCACGGGGGCGTGGCAGAGGGTCGGACCCCCGTCAGTCGTCGTCGCTTGCCACTGCGGACAGCAGCTTGCCTCGGCCGCGGAGGCGGAGGGCGATGGGGAGGACGAGGGCGATGAGGGCGAGGGTGAGGAGGGTCGCGGCGATGGGGGAAGTGAAGAGCACGGTGACGTCGCCCTGCGAGATGGCCAGCGCGCGGCGGAGCTGCTGCTCGGCCATCGGCCCGAGGATGAGGCCGATGACGACCGGGGCGATCGGATAGCCGAAGAGGCGCAGGCCGTAGCCGAGGAGGCCGAAGACGAGCAGCATGCCGAGCTCTACCACGGACGGGTTGGCGCCGATGGTGCCGAGCGTGGCGAAGGTCAGGATGCCTGCATAGAGCCAGGGCTTGGGGACGGCGAGCAGGCGCACCCAGAGCCCGACCAGCGGCAGGTTGAGCACGATCAGCATGAGATTGGCGATCAGCAGGCTGGCGATGAGGCCCCAGACAAGCTGCGGGTTGGAGGTGAAGAGCAGCGGCCCGGGCTGGAGGCCGTATTGCTGGAAGCCGGCGAGCATGATGGCGGCGGTCGCCGAGGTCGGCAGGCCCAGCGTCAGCAGCGGCACGAGCGTGCCTGCGGCGGAAGCGTTGTTGGCGGCCTCGGGCCCGGCGACACCCTCGATGGCGCCGTTGCCGAACTCCTCGGGGTGCCGGCTGAGGCGTTTCTCGGCGGCATAGGAAAAGAACGTGCCGATCTCGGCGCCGCCGGCGGGCATGGCGCCGATGGGAAAGCCGATGGCGGTGCCGCGCAGCCACGGCTTCCACGAGCGCGACCAGTCCCTGGCGGTCATCCACAGCGAGCCGCGCACCGGCTCGATGCTCTCGGGCGCGCGCCGGCCCTGGGCCGCGACGTAGAGGGTTTCGCCGATGGCGAACATGGCCACCGCGAGCGTCGTCACCTCGATGCCGTCGAGGAGGTCGGGGATGCCGAAGCTCATGCGGGCCTGCCCGGTCTGCAGGTCGATGCCGACGATGCCCAGGGTGAGCCCGATGAAGAGCGCCGTGAGGCCGCGCAGCGCCGAGCTGCCGAAGGCGGCCGAGACGGTGACGAAGGCCAGCACCATCAGCGCGAAATACTCGCGCGGGCCGAAGGCGAGGGCGAACTTCACCACCCAGGGCGCGAGAAACGCGAGCGCGATGGTGGCGATGAGCCCGGCGACGAACGAGCCGATGGCGGCGGTGGCGAGCGCCGGGCCGCCACGGCCCGCCCGCGCCATCTTGTTCCCTTCGAGCGCGGTGACGATCGAGGCGCTCTCGCCCGGGGTGTTGAGCAGGATCGAGGTGGTCGACCCGCCATACATGCCGCCGTAGTAGATGCCGGCGAACATGATGAGCGAGCCGGCCGGGTCGAGCTTGTAGGTCACCGGCAGGAGCAGCGCCACGGTGGTGGCGGGGCCAATGCCGGGCAGCACGCCCACGGCGGTGCCCAGCGTCACCCCGATCAGCGCATAGAGCAGGTTGATCGGCTGGATGGCGACGCCGAGACCCTGGATCAGCAGGCTGAAGGTGTCCATCGCGCGATCAGGCTCCCGCCGCGGCCGGCCCTGGAGTGAGGAAATCGACGATCAGGTGCTCGAGCGGCCCGGCCGGCAGGGTCAGCGACAGCAGGCGCGCGAACACGAACCAGATGAGCGTTGCGACCACGAGGCCGATGGCGAAGGCGACGGGCAGCGGCACGCGGCTGCCGAGCCCGCGCGCGGTGCAGGCGAACAGGAGCGCCGTGGCGATGGAAAAGCCGGCGAACCGGATGACGAGCAACTGTGCCAGCAGCCCTCCGACGATCCAGACGAGCGGGCGCAGCTCCTGCGGTTCGCGCTCGGGGAAGTCGCCGCGCACCGCTTCGACCGCGGTCCAGATGGCGAGCAGGCCGAGGCAGACGGCGATGGCGTAGGGGATGGTCTGCGGCCCGATGCGGGCATAGGCGCCGCCCGCCCCAAGCCGCGATGCGTCCCAGGCGACGACGGCGCCGAGAATGGCAAGCCCCGCCGCAATGACCAGCGCCGCCACGTCCGGGCGGCGCCCTGCGGGTTGCGGATCGGTGGTCTGGCTCATCGCCGGCCCTTCCTACTGGACGAGGCCGACTTCCTTGAGGATGGCCGCCGTCGCCGCCTGCTCGGCGGCAAGCTGGTTGCGGAACTCATCGCCGGGGAGCCAGGTATTGATCCAGCCCTTGGTCTCGAGCGTCTTCTTCCAGCTCTCGGAATTGACCATCTTCTCGATGTCGGCGGTGATGGCCGCGACCTGTTCGGCCGACAGCCCCGGGCCTGCCCAGACGCCGCGCCAGTTCTGCACGACGAGATCGACCCCGCCCTCCTTGAAGGTCGGCCCGTCGATGACGGGGACCCTTTCGGGCGCCGACACGCCGATGACGCGCAGCGCCCCGGCCTCGACCTGGCTCTGGAACTCGCCATAGCCGGAAATGCCGACCGTCACCTGGTTGCCGAGCACCGCCGCGAGGGCCTCGCCGCCGCCCGAGAAGGCGATGTAGTTGACGAGCTTGGGATCGACCCCGACGGCCTTGGCGAAGAGCCCGGCCGTGATGTGGTCGGTACCGCCCGCCGAGCCGCCGGCCCACGACACCGAGCCCGGATCGGCCTTCAGCTTCTCGGTCAGGTCGGCCAGCGTCTTGATGTCGGAAGCCGCCGGCACGACGATCACCTCGTACTCGCCGGTGAGCCGGGCGATGGGGGTGACCGCCTCGAGCGTGACGGGCGAATTGTTGGTGAGGATGGCGCCGACCATGACGTAGCCGCCGACCAGCAGGCGGCTCGGATCGCCGTTCGCCTCGCGGGCGAACTGGGCGAGGCCGATGGTGCCGCCGGCGCCCGGGACGTTGACGACCTGGACATTGCCGGAGATGCCTTCGGCGGTGAGCGCCTCCTGCATGGCGCGTGCGGTCTGGTCCCAGCCGCCGCCGGGCGCCGCGGGCGCCATGATGGTGTAGTCGGCGGCAGGAGCGGAGACGGGCAGCATGAGGGCGCCCGCGAGCATGGCCGTCGCGACGAGATGCTTCATCAAAACCTCCTCGGAGCCCCGTGGTGCCGGAGCGTGTTCGGTGGCCGCCGTCTCTTTTGCGGCCCGCCCATCATGCGACGCCGACCCGCAGCCCGCAACAGTCCACGGCGGCCCAGTCTTCGCCGGCCGCCCCGGACCCCCGCAAAGACGCTGCAGCCCGGTGGTCAACCTAACCGACAGGGTTACCGAGCACTTAACGGAAGCGTGATCTGAACTTTTTTGCCGATTGCTCCGTTTTCGTGGGGCGAGAATGTGGCGACATGTTTCGAGGCTGAGCAAGGACATCGAGTAGTACGTCAGCCTGGTTGCCATTTCTGGGGCCGCAAACGGCCGCAAAGATGAACGGCGGATGAACGATGCCTTTATTCAAGATTCAGCCAAAGTCTCCATCTATGGGGCCAACACAACAGACCCGTACCAGTTTTATCGGAGAGCATGACAATGCACCTCGCGACAAAAATCGCCGCGGCAGCAGTTGCCACGCTGCTTGCCATAGCCCCCGTATCCGCGCTCGCAGCCGACCCCACCGGCCTCTGGCAGGCCGATGACGGCAAGAGCCGCTACACCATCAGCAAGTGCGGCGAGGACGCACTGTGCGCCCGCCTGATCTGGCTGCGCGACAAGAACGACGTGAACCGCCCGTACCTGAATCAGGTCATCGTGCAGGGCACGCAGTCCGCCGCCAACAAGTGGACCGGCACCGTCAAGCACGCCGGCGACATCTATTCCGGCACGATGATCATGACCGGCGAGGACAGCCTCAAGGTCAACGGCTGCCAGGGTGTCTTCTGCCAGACCGTCAAGCTCAGCCGCGTCTAGGGCGCCGCTTGCTATAGGCAGCCCCCAAGAACTGCCGAACTCGAAGGCCCGCGTCTCCGCCGACGTGGGCCTTTTTGCATGCGCCGCAGCGCTTCCCGCCGCGAGGTGAAGGTTCGTTAAGGATGGCGCGGCTAGAGCGTATGACAACGTCCAGCATTGTGCCACGGGCGGCTGTAATCCGTCCGCGGGGGCAAGACTTGACGACTTCGAACGACAACACCGTCATCCAGGAACGCCTCGACTTCGTGCGCCTCGACGAGGCTGCGCTGGGCCGGCTGCGCCAGCTGGGACCGACGGTGGAGCGGCACCTGCCCGCCGCGTTGGCCGCGTTCTACAGCCGTCTCGCCCAGGTACCGCAGATGGCGGCGATGTTCTCGGGCCCGCCCCAGGTCGATCGCGCCGCCGGCCGGCAGGTCGGGCACTGGAAGTCGATCGCGGCCGGCCGCTTCGATGCCGAATACGTGGCTTCGAGCCGCAAGGTGGGCGAGCGGCACGCCAAGATCGGCCTCGAGCCCCGCTGGTACATGGGCGGCTACGGCCTCATTCTCGAGCACCTGATCACCGGCGTCCTGACTGACGAGCTGGCCGCCGCCGAGCCGCCGCGCCGGTTCTTCGCCAAGCCGGCCCCGCCGGTCGATGCGGCCGAACTGGCTGCAAGGCTCTCGGTGCTGGTGAAGGCCGTGCTGCTCGACATGGATCTGGCCGTGACGGTCTATTTCGACCGGCTCGCCCAGGAGGCGGCCGATCGAGACCGGCAGGCCTCCGAGCGCATCAAGCATGCGGTCGCCGCGACGGGCGACGCGCTGAAGAGCCTCGCCGACGGCAACCTCACGGCCCGCATCGCGGCCGAGTTCGACAGCGAGTTCGAAGCCATCAAGCAGGACACCAACGCGGTCGCCGACCGGCTCGAGCAGATCGTCCGGCAGCTGCGCGGCACCTCGGGCTCGCTGCGCACGGCGACCTCGGAAATCCTCGCCGGCGCCAACGACCTCTCCGACCGCTCCACCAAGCAGGCCGCGACCATCGAACAGACTTCGGCGGCCATGGAGCAGCTGATGAACACGGTCGCCGCCAATGTCGAGAGCGCGCGCGCCGCGACCGGCAGCGCCCGCAACATGTCCAAGACCGCCGAGGACGGCACCGCGATGATGGCGCGGGCCAACGAGGCCATGGGCCGCATCACCGCGTCTTCCGACCGCATCGCGGCGATCATCGGGCTCATCGACGACATCGCCTTCCAGACCAACCTGCTCGCGCTCAACGCCTCGGTCGAGGCAGCGCGGGCCGGCGAGGCCGGCAAGGGCTTTGCCGTGGTGGCGGTGGAAGTGCGGCGGCTGGCCCAGAGCGCCGCGACGGCCTCGAGCGACATCAAGACGCTGATCGAGCAGAGCGGCCGCGACGTGCGCGACGGCAGCGGGCTCGTGGCCGAGGCGACCGGCAAGCTCGCCGCGATCCTGGGGTCGGTGCGCGAGAACGAGGCGCTGCTCGACCGCATCGCCAGCGCCAGCGCCTCGCAGGCCGAGGGCATCCAGGAGGTCACCATCGCGGTGCGCCAACTCGACGAGATGACCCAGCACAACGCGGCGCTGGTCGAGCAGATGAACGGCGCCATCGAGCAGACCGAGCAGCAGGCCACCGAGCTCGACCTCGTGGTGGACCTCTTCACGGTCTCGGACGACATCCGCCATCCCGCGCGGCGCGTGGCCTGACGGGGCGCCGGACGGGGCTTGCCTGCGCCGCCCGGCCCGCTATGAGACGTACGCCTCGCCGCATGGGCGGGCGACCGAGTCGAGGTGCCTAGCGTGACCGACTACCAGCTTGTCGAGCGGACTCCCACGATCGAGGAGTACTGCGAACTGCGGGCCCTGAACGGGCTTTCGGCCAAGACCGCGGAAGCGGCGGCGCGCGGCCTGCCCAACTCGCAGTATGCGGTGGTGATCGAGCATGAGGGCCTCGCGATCGGCATGGGCCGCGTCATCGGCGACGGCGGCACGGCCTTCCAGGTGACCGACATCGCCGTGCTCGGCGCGCATCGCGGCAAGGGCCTCGGCAAGCGCATCGTCAGGGCGCTGATCGACTGGCTCGAGGCCAATGCGCCCAAATCCGCCTATGTCAGCCTGATCGCCGACGGCCCGGCCAAGGACCTCTACGCCCAGTTCGGCTTTACGGAGACGGCCCCGGAGTCGGTGGGGATGCACCGCTGGATCCGGTGAGTCGGCGGCCCCCCTTCACCGCCCTGTCGCGCACGAAATAACCCAACCTTATCAGCGACTTGCGAATTTCTTTGCGGGATCGATCCCCGCGTGACGGTGACCTGCTATGGTTTGGGCACGGTCGGAGAAGTGCGGCTGGCGCTCGTTCTCCACCGGAGCGAATTCGTAGCCGTCGCGGATGTGGGCGTTGAAGTAGCGCCCCTTCGACGGCGAGCGGCGCAGCGCGTCGTAGGTGACGGTCGGCACATCGAAATAATCGTAGCGGCGGCCTGACGGCCGGAACCAGATGCTCAGCGTCTGGGTCTCCGGGTCGTAGGCCATGTCCGCGATCATGGTGGACGGCATGGGTCGCCTCCTGACGCGGCAGAACGTCGGGGAGGGCAGCTGGTTGCGCGATGATGGGCAGCAGCGGGACTGGGAGGCGATACGGCGCGATGTCGAGGCAGGCGGGCGGACCTATACGGCCATCTGCCGCCAGTATCGCATCTCGCGCGGGGAACTGCAGCGCCGCATCAAGGCCAACCACTGGCATGCCCCGGAGACGGACGACCTCGCCGCCCGACGGATACTGGTCGATGGCATCTACTGGGCCCTCGAGCGGATGATCGAACGGATGGCAGAGGCCGAGCCGGGCCTCGACCCCGCCATCGAGGCGGCGGTGCTGCACCGGCTTGCCACCACGCTCGGCAAGCTCATCGCGATCGACCGGCTGTCGGCCGGCCGGAAGCTGACTGCGCAGGAAAGCCGCGAGATAGCGGTACTGAAGGCAAGAGTCA
The DNA here is from genome assembly GCA_023430705.1 of Pseudomonadota bacterium. Lineage (GTDB taxonomy): Bacteria > Pseudomonadota > Alphaproteobacteria > Rhizobiales > Devosiaceae > Devosia_A. Next base: position 27,457 of record JAEYZJ010000016.1, read on the forward strand.
TAGGGCGGCTGGACGAACTTGGAATCGATTAGGGAGCTGGTGGCAGCCGCGCCGGACGACGAGTTCGGCTGGTTCCGCCACTACTGGCGCCTGCTCGGGCGGCCCTCGCAGAAGCCGCCCGCGGGCGACTGGACCACATGGCTGCTGATCGGCGGGCGCGGCTCGGGCAAGACCCGCTCCGGCGCCGAATGGGTGAGGGGGCTGGCGGCCAAGGGCATCGGCCCGATCGCGCTGGTCAGCGAGACCATGACCGAAGCGCTGGAGGTGATGGTGCGCGGGCCGAGCGGCATTCTCGCCGTGAGCCCCGAGGACGAGAAGCCGGTGGTGCGCGGCCACAGGCTCATCTGGGAGACGGGCACCGAAGCGCTGCTGCTCGGTGCGGCGGACCCCGAGCGCTTCCGCGGCCCCCAGTTCGCCGCCGCCTGGTGTGACGAACTGGCCAAGTGGTCGCATGCGGAAGCCGCCTGGGACATGCTGCAGCTCGGCCTGAGACTGGGTGAGCGTCCGCGCCAGCTGGTGACGACGACGCCGCGCCCCACCAAGCTGCTGAAGCGGCTGATGGAAGCGCCCGACACCGTGACGGTGCGGATGACGACGCGGGAGAATTCGCGCTGGCTCGCCGGCGCGTTCCTCACCGCGATCGTCGCCCGCTACGAGAATACCGTGCTCGGCCGCCAGGAGCTCGAGGGCGAGCTGATCGAGGATCGGCCGGATGCGCTCTGGCAGCGCGGCATGTTCCGGGGCGATGCCGGCCTCGAGCCGGGCCGCATCGTCGTGGCGGTTGATCCGCCGGCGACGGGGCACCGCCTGTCGGACGCCTGCGGCCTGATCGTCGCCGGATCCGCCGGGGCGGAGGCGGTGGTGATCGCCGACCTGAGCTTTGCGCCGGCCCGGCCCGAGGCCTGGGCCCGGCGGGCGGTGGCGGCGTTCCACGAGTATCGCGCCGACTGCATCGTCGCCGAGACCAACCAGGGCGGGGACATGGTGAAGGCGGTGATCGCGCAGGAGGACCCGGAAGTGCCGGTGCGGGCGGTGCATGCGAGCCGCGGCAAGTGGGTGCGGGCCGAGCCGGTGGCGGCGCTCTATGCCAATGGCCGCGTCGCGCACCGCCCGGGACTGACCGCGCTCGAGGACGAGATGTGCGCCTTCGGCGCCGACGGGCTGGCCGACGGACATTCGCCCGACCGCGTCGATGCGCTGGTCTGGGCGCTGACCGAACTGCTGCTCGCGGGCGGCGAACCGCGGGTGCGGGGAATCTGAGGCGGGGGCGAAGGCCATCCCCCCGGCGGCGAGTCTGGCCGCGAGACAGGCGAGGAACTTGAGATGCCCAACTGGTTGGCCCGCCTCGGCGGGATGATGTCGGCTGCCGAGCGCAAGTCCGCCGGACCGCAGAGCCTGATGACGGTGACGCAGCTGGGCGAGGCCAGCTGGAGCCGGCGGGGGTTCGTGAGCCTCGCCAATGCCGGCTATGCGCGCAACCCGGTGGTGCACCGCTGCGTGCGGATGATCGCCGAGGCGGCGACCCGCGTGCCGCTGGTGGCCGAGGAGGGCGGCAAGCGGCTGAGCGAGCATCCGGTGCTGCGGCTGCTGGCGCGGCCCAACGCGCGGCAGTCGGGGAGCGAACTGCTCGAGGCGGTCTATGCGTTCCTGCAGACCGCCGGCAACGCCTACCTGACCGCGACCCAGATCGAGGGCGAGGTGCGCGAGCTGCACGTGCTGCGGCCCGACCGGGTGCGGGCCGTGCCGGGTCGCGACGGCTACCCCGGCGCCTACGCCTATACGGTGGGCGGCCGGACGGTGGAGCTGAAGCTCGACGCGCAGCCGGTGGCGCAGCTGCTGCACCTGGCGCTGTTCCATCCGCTCGACGACCACTACGGCATGGCTCCGCTGGAGGCGGCGGCACAGAGCCTCGACATCCACAATGCCGCGGCCGAGTGGAACAAGGCGCTGCTCGACAATGCCGCGCGCCCGAGCGGCGCGCTGGTCTATTCGGGCGGCACCGGCACGCTGACCGAGGCGCAGTTCCGCCGGCTGAAGGAAGAGCTGGAGCAGGGTTTTTCGGGCGCGAGGAATGCGGGGCGGCCGCTGGTGCTCGAGGGCGGGCTCGACTGGAAGGCCATGGCGCTGACGCCGGCCGAGATGGACTTCATGGAACTCAAGCACTCCGCGGCGCGCGAGATCGCGCTCGCCTTCGGCGTGCCGCCCATGCTGCTGGGGATCCCCGGCGACAATACCTATGCCAACTACGCCGAGGCCAGTCGCGCCTTCTGGCGCGGCACGGTGGTGCCGCTGGTGCGGCGCGTCGCCGACGACCTCGGCTTCTGGCTGGCCCCGGCCTTCAGCGGCGTGGCGATCGTGCCCGATCTCGACGGGGTCGAGGCGCTGGCCGAGGACCGCGCGGCGCTCTGGGCCCGCGTCGGCGCCGCCGACTTCCTCACCGACGAGGAGAAGCGGGCGATGGTGGGGATCTAGGGCGGCCTCGTTCTGATCCTCCCTCGCACTGTGGGGGAGAACCACTGCGCCCGCGGCGCACAACTACGGAGACCACCATGGACGAGCTCACCAAATCGATCGTGACGCGGGGGGACCTCGCGCACCTGGCGCTGTTCCTGTGGGCGACGGGGGCGACCGGGCTGCTGGTCTGGAGCCTCAAGGAACTGGTGGCCGCGAACCGGCGGTTCAACGACTTCGTCAAGGAAATCGCCACGTTGAATCAGTTGTTTCGCAACAGGGAATAAGCCATGGGCGCAAAAGGGGTTTCTACCGACAAGCACGTAGCCGGCGAGGTTTTCCGACAGTTTGCCTGGAACCTGGCGGGCACGCTCGCCAAGCCGGTGCGCCGCCCCTCGCGGCAGCGCCCGCGGCCGGCGGGGAGCAAGGGGTGATGCACGCCATCCCCATCGACGCCGATGGCCGCTTCGCCGGCTATGCAAGCGTCTTCGGGCGCACCGACGACAGCGGCGACCTGGTGATGCCCGGCGCCTTCGCCAACTCGCTCGCCCGGCGCGGCGCGGGGCGGCTGCGCATGCTGTTCCAGCACGATCCGCGCGAGCCGGTGGGCAACTGGGACGTGGCGTGCGAGGACGGCCATGGCCTCTGGGTCGAGGGCCGGCTGGTGCCGGGCGTGCCCCGGGCCGACGCGCTGCGCCGGCTGATCGAACGGCGCGCCGTCGACGGGCTGTCGATCGGCTTTCGCACCGAGCGGGCGACCCGCGAGGCACGCAGCGGCACCCGCCGCCTCTGGCAGATCGACCTGTGGGAGATCTCCATCGTGACGTTTCCGATGCTGGCCGAGGCCCGCATCGCGCCGGGGCAGGGCGCCCCGTCGGCGCGCTCGCTGCGGGCCGCCATTTCGCTCCTGAAGCAATAGAGGGACCACGCGATGACCGAACTGACCGACCGCCTCGAGAACAAGGCGGCACTGGCGGCTGCCCCGGATTCCGAGGCGACGCTGGGCGAGCTGATGAGCGCCTTCGAGGAGTTCAAGCGCACCAATGACGGGCGCCTGAAGGAACTGGAGAAGCGCGGGCAGGCCGACCCGCTGACCGAGGACAAGCTGACCCGCCTCAACCAGGCCCTCGACGGGGCCAAGGCGGCGATGGACCGGCTGGCGCTCGAACGCGCCCGTCCCGCCCTCGAGGCCGGACGCCCCGACCTCGGCGACGAATACAAGGACGCCTTCTCGGCCTATGTGAAGCGCGGCGAGGAGAAGGCGCTCTCGATCGGCTCGAATGCGGACGGCGGCTACCTGGTGCCGGCCGAGACCGAGACCGAGATCCTGACGCGGCTGGCGGCGGTGTCGCCGATCCGCGCCATTGCCTCGGTGCGCAATGTCAGCACCAGCGTCTACAAGAAGCCGGTGACGCTGACCGGCCCCGCCGTGGGCTGGGTGGCCGAGACCGCGTCCCGCCCGCAGACCGCGAGCCAGACGATCGACGCGATCGACTTCCCGACCGCCGAACTCTACGCCATGCCGGCGGCGACCGCCGCCTTCCTCGACGACGCTGCGGTCGATGTCGGCCAGTGGATCGCCGACGAGGTGAACTCGGCCTTTGCCGAACAGGAGACGGCGGCCTTCGTCAACGGCAACGGCACCAGCAAGCCCAAGGGCTTCCTGCAGCAGACGCTCGTCGCCGAGAGCAGCTGGAGCTGGGGGGAGATCGGCTATCTCGTCACCGGCGTATCCGGCGGCTGGCCGGCGAGCAATGCCAGCGACGTGCTGGTCGACCTCGTCTACACGCTCAAGGCCGGCTACCGGCAGAACGCCAGCTGGGTGATGAACCGCAAGAGCCAGGCAGCGGTGCGCAAGCTGAAGGATGCCGAGGGCAACTACCTGTGGTCGCCCGGCGCCGGGGCCGGCGCCAGGGCGACGCTGATGGGCTTCGACCTCGTCGAGGCCGAGGACATGCCCGACATCGCCGCCAACGCCACCCCGATCGCCTTCGGCGACTTCCGCCGCGGCTACCTGGTGGTCGACCGGACCGGCGTGAACGTGCTGCGCGACCCGTACTCGGCCAAGCCCTACGTGCTGTTCTACACCACCAAGCGCGTCGGCGGCGGGGTGCAGGACTTCGACGCGATCAAGCTGCTGAAGTTCGGGACGAGCTGAGGGTGGGCCGGCCGGCGGCGGTGGGGGGAGCAATCCCCCGGACATCGCCGCCCCCTCCACCGGCTCCGCCGGTACCCCTCTCCCGCCACGCGGGGGAGGACCTCACCGCGGCTGCTGCGGTTCCCTGACAATTCCAAGGACATCCGATGATCTCCTACCTTCTCGCGGGACCCGCGGAGGAGCCGGTTTCGCTTGCCGAGGCCAAGGCGTTCCTGCGGCTCGATTCAGATGCCGAGGACGGGCTGGTGACGACGCTGATCGCGGCGGCCCGGCTGCATGTCGAGGCGGTGACCGGCTCGGCGCTGGTGCGGCAGGGCTGGCGGCTGGTGCTCGACGCCTGGCCCGCGGACGGCGCGGTGCGGGTGCCGGTGGCGCCGGTGGTCGAGGTCGTGGCGATCCGCGTCTTCGACGAGGATGACGACGACCACGAACTCGGCCTCGCCGGGGTGCAGACCGAACCGCAGCGCATCCTGCTGCCGCCGGCCGGCGGGCTGCCGGTGCTGCGCCGGCGGCTCGGGCTGGAGGTCGACTACGAGGCCGGCTACGGCGAGGCGGCCGACGTGCCCGCCGACCTCAAGCGGGCGCTGCTGGGGCTGGTGGCGCACTGGTTCGAGCAGCGCGACGTGGCCGTGGCCGAACCCGTGGCGCCCGCCGCCTTCGAGCGGCTGGTCGCGGGCTACCGGCAGGTGCGGCTGTGAGTACGCTGCCCGAGGTGGGGAGCCTCACCGACCGCATCAGCTTTCAGCGGCGCGAGACGACCGGCGAGGACGAGGGCGGGCACGCGGTGTTGTTCGTGCCGGTAAGCTCGCTCTGGGCCCGCGTGCGCTCGCTGAGCGCCCGGCAGGTGAGCGAGGCCGATGCGCGCGGCGTGGCGGTGACGCATGCGGTGGTGGTGCGGTTTCGCAGCGACGTGAAGCCGGGCGACCGGTTCGGCTATCGCGGGCGGTGGCTGCGCGTGGTGTCGGCGGCCGATCTCAACGGCCGGCGGGCCTGGCTGAGCTGCCAGTGCGTGGAGACGGAGGTGGTGGGGTGAGGTTCGCGAGATCGAGCGTGCTCCGGGGTGTGAGCTTGTGGCTGCCCCCTCCCCAAGGGTGCCCGCGAGGGGGAGGGTGCCCGCCGGTGCTTTTTGCCCGGAACCTGCCACGCACTCGATGGAACGAGGCTGAGGCGAGGCCATGACCCATCCGATCATTCTCCTTCAGGCCGCGCTGGTCGCGGCATTGCGCGATGACCCGGACCTCGATGGCGTCGGCAT
>JAEYZJ010000268.1 GCA_023430705.1 Pseudomonadota bacterium
CGGCCCTCGCCCACGCGCCTGAAGTAGCGCAGCGCCCCGCCTTCCGACACGTCGCCGCGCACCCCGATGCGCCGCGCGCCGGGCTTCAGCTCGGCCGCGAGGTCGGTGAACTGGTGCTCGTCCCCGCCCGTGCCGTGGAACAGGAAGAAGGCCGGCGCGTCGGGTGACGCGCCGGGCAGGTCGATGAACTCATACGTCTCGGCCATCTATGCGGCCTCCTTGTCCTCGAGCGGAGCCAGCTGCTCCTCGAGCGCCGAACGCAGGTGCTCGTGCTGGCTCGGCAGTTTCAGGCTCTCGCCCAGGTGGGCCGTATCCTCGTCCCGGTCGAACCCGGGTTCGTTGGTCGACACCTCGAACAGCACGCCGCCCGGGGTGCGGAAGTAGATCGCCCAGAAGTAGTCCCGGTCGATCACCGGCGTCACCTGGTAGCCCGTGTCGAGCAGCGCCTTGCGCACCTCGAGCTGCGCCGCGCGGTTCTCCACCGCGAAGGCCACGTGGTGCACCGAGCCCATCCCCAGCGCGGCCTGTCCGGCATCGGGCAGCACCTCGATGTCGATGGCGTCCGCGCCGTTCCCGCCGGGACGCACGAGGCGCCGGATGCCGTTGCGGGTCTCGGCGGTCTCGTAGCCCATGAACTTCAGCAGCTCTTCGGTCGCCCCGCCATCGCGGAGCCGCAGCGACACCGACTCGAAGCCGCGGATCGCATGCTCGGCATCGACGCCGTTGCCGGTCCACGGCACGCGCACATCGCCATCCGACTCGACCAGTGCCATCGCATCGCCTTCCGACGCGCGGAAGTTGAGCTGCCGCCGGCCGAAGCTGTCGACCAGTTCGACGTCGCCGACGCGGTCGGCCTCGAACCGCTCCTGCCAGTAGCCGAGCGAGCCCCTGGGCACGGAGAACACCGTGCGCCCCACCTCGCCCGTGCCGGGCCGGCCGCGGGCGATATGGGGGAACGGGAAATGCGTCATCACCGTGCCGGGCGTGCCGACCTCGTCACCGTAATAGAGGTGATAAACGTCCGGCGCGTCGAAATTGACGGTCTGCTTGACCCGGCGCAGGCCGAGCGTCCGCGTGAAGAAATGGTTGTTCTCGGCCGCATCGCGCGCCATCGAGGTGACGTGGTGCAGTCCCTTGATCTGAGTGAGCATCGCTGCCTCCTGCCTGGGCGGGCCCTGCCCGCCGCTTCGAGGCTAGAGATAGGCCACGCCGGCCGTTTCGAATAGCGCACCGCCGGCGCAAGGGATTGTTCGCAACGCCCGAACAATCCGGCATCCGGCTAGACCAGCTCGCGAAATGCCAGCGTCTCTAGCGTCGGCCCGCCCGGCTTGTACTCGAGCCCCACCAGCCCCGTGTATCCCTGCTTGTCCAGCCATTCGAGCCGGTCGGCATAGTCGAGGCGCCCGCTGCCCGGTTCGCCCCGCCCCGGCGTATCGGCGAGATGCACATGCACCACCCGGTCGAGCCGGCCCTTCAGCACCTCGATCTCCTCGCCCATCACCGCGGCGTGGTAGATGTCGTAGAGCAGCCTGACTTCCGGCCGCGCCACCTCGTCGACGATGTCGAGCCCCTCCTCGGTGGAGGTGAGGTAGTATCCCGGATGGTCGACCCGGTCGTTGAGCGGCTCGAGCGCGAGGGTGACGCCCGACCCCTCGAGGATCCGCGCCGCCTCGCCCAGCACCTTCACGATCGCCGCGTGCTGCGCGGCCCGCGCCACGCCGGGCAGGAAGTCGCCCGCCTGCGCGATGATCGCCCGCGCGCCCAGCTCCTGCGCCGCCTTGAGCGATGTCGCCACGCCCTCGAGGAACCACTGGTGCGCCTCGGGATTGGCCAGCGGCGCGATCGGCTCGCAGAGGATCCCCGCCAGCGTCAGCCCCGTCTCGTCGAGGGCCTGCCGCACCGCGCCGAGGTCCTTGTTCGAGAAGCGCCAGAACTCGACCGCTTCCAGCCCGGCCGCCTTGGCGGCCCGGATGCGATTGGCGACGTCGGGTTCTTCGGCGGCGAACAGCCACTCGATGCAGGCGGAATAACGCATATGAGACCTGGGTAGTTCTAGACGGTGACCTTGTGAGACACCCGGCCCTTGTCGCCGAATATCCTGATGTAGCGGCGGATTTCGCTCTCGTCCCCGGTCGCCTTCTCGGGATTGTCCGAGAGCTTGACCGCAGGGCGCCCGTTCGCTTCGCTGACCTTGCACACCAGCGAGATCGGGTCGAGTCGCGGATTGGGTCGCGGCGAGCAGCCGACGAAGTCGTTGGTGAGGTTCGTGCCCCAGCCAAAGCTCATGCGCACGCGGCCGTGGAAGTGATGATAGGCTTCCTCGATCATGTCGACGTCGAGCCCGTCCGAGAAGATCAGCAGCTTCTCGCGCGGGTCGCGCCCATGCGCGCGCCACCACTCGATGATCCGCTCGCCGCCGGCGATGGCCGGTGCGCTGTCGGGCCGGAAACCCTTCCAGTCCGCCACCCAGTCGGGCGCATCGCGCAGGAACGAATCCGTGCCGAACGCGTCGGGCAGGACGATCAGCAGGTTGCCGCCATAGTAGCTTTTCCAGTCCTGCAGCACCTGGTAGGGCGCGGCGCGCATCGCCTCCTCGTTCGGCGCGAGCGCCGCCAGCACCATGGGCAGCTCATGCGCATTGGTACCCAGCGCCTCGAGGTCGTTGTCCATCGCCAGCAGCACGTTCGAGGTGCCGGTGAACACCTCGGGCCCGAGCCCCTCCTTCAGCGCTTCCACGCACCAGCGCTGCCACAGGAACGAGTGCCGCCGCCGCGTGCCGAAATCCGAGATGCGCAGGTCGCGGAGCTTTTTCAGCCGCTCGACCTTCTCCCACATCTTCGCCTTGGCGCGGGCATAGGTGACATCGAGCGTGAACGGCCCGTAGCCCTTGAGCGCGGCCCGGCTGCGCAGCTCGTTGATGATCGCGAGCGCCGGGATCTCCCACATCGTGGTGTCGACCCACCTGCCCGGAAACTCGAGCACATACTGCCCGTCGCGCTTTTCGAGCCGGTACTCCGGCAGCTGGTAGCCCTCGAGCCAGCGCAGGAACTCGGGCGAAAAGATCTGCCGCGAGCCGTAGAAGCTGTTGCCCGCCAGCCAGATCATCTCCTTTTTGGAGAACTTCAGCGTCCGGGCATGATCGAGCTGCGCGCGCAGCTCGCCCTCGTCGATTTCCTCGGCGAGGCGCACGGAGGTCTTGCGGTTGATCAGCGTGAAGGTGGCGTCGACCTTGGGGTAGAGGCCCCAGATCATCTGCAGCATCAGCAGCTTGTAGAAGTCGGTGTCGAGCAGCGACCGGATGATCGGATCGAGCTTCCACGCGTGGTTGTAGACCCGCCGTGCGATATCGGTCTTCGGCATCGTGCCTCCTGCAGCCCGCCCGACTCCTCTAGGCGGATACGCCGCAAAAGAAAAGAGGCATCCATCGTCAACCGACGATGGACGTTCGGCGACGGGGGAACCCTTCCTTCACCAGCCTTGCGCTAGAGACAGGGAGGGGGCCGTCGCAGCGCCCTGCTGGGGTGGATCGCCGGACCCGATGACCATGAGCGCCACAGTCGAGCTCGTCCGCCGGGCCCGGAGCCGGTCGCTGGCGCCCGTCGCCGCCGCCGAGGCGCCGGCCATCGTGCCCGCCATCCTCATCGGCCTCATCGCCTTCGTCATCGTGCGCGGCTTCGCCCCGCTCGACCCCACCAACATCCTCTGGCTCGACCAGCGCGACCGCGCCATGCACACGCTGGGCTGGTGGTGGTTCGCCATGGCGCCTTGGGGTTGGCCGCCCGGCGCCAGCCCGCTCAACGGGCTGGAACTCGCCAACGGCGTCGGCCTCTCCGATTCCCTGCCGCTGTTCGCCTTTCCCTTCAAGCTCGTCGCCCCCTGGCTGCCCGAGCGCTTCCAGTTCTGGGGCTACTGGCAGCTGCTCTGCTTCGTGCTGCAGGCGCTCTTCGCCGCGCTCGTCGCCCACGAACTGAAGCTCAGCCGCCCGCTCGCCCTCGTCGCCGCCATCTTCTGCGTCTTCCAGCCGGCCTTCCTGATGCGGCTCGACGTGCACATGGCGCTCGCCGGGCACTGGACCATCCTTGCCGCCCTCTGGCTCTACCTGCGCCAGCCCGGGCCGTACTGGGCCTGGCCGCTGTTGCTGGCCACTGTTTCGGCCATCCACGGCTACCTGCTGGTGATGGTCTTTGCCGTCTGGGGCGCCTCCCTGCTCTCGCGGCTGTGGCAGGGCGCATACCGGCTGCGCCCGCTCCTCGCCGAACTCGCCCTCGCTGCCGCCGGCATCGTCGTCGTCCTCTGGGCCGCCGGCATCTTCATGGTCGGCTCGGTCGAAAGCTTCGGCTTCGGCCAGTTCCGCATGAACCTGATGGGTCCGTTCAACCCGGCCTTCTTCCAGTTCCTCGTCCCCGGCGTGCCGGTCAACGGCTTCGAGTGGGAGGGGGTCAACTACATGGGCCTCGGCATCTTCGTCCTGATTGCCGTCGCCATCGTGACGCTGAAGCCCGCCCGGCTCCGCGGGCTGGCCGGCCGGCGCTGGCTGCCCTTGCTGCTTGCCGTCCTCGGCATGGCCGTGTTCGCGCTGTCCAACCGGGTGGCGCTGGGCAGCATCGAGCTCTTCACCATTCCCCTGCCGCCCGCGCTCGAGAAGTTCTTCACCATCTTCCGCAGCTCGGGCCGCATGTTCTGGCCGCTTGGCTACCTCATCGTCTTCGGCGTCCTCGTCCTCCTCGCCCGCCAGGCGAAGCCGGCCGTCGCCCTGTCCGTCGCCTGCCTCGCGCTGCTGCTCCAGCTCGCCGACATCCAGAAGGGCCCGCGCGCCCTGTTCATCGGGCCCGACCGCACCGGCACCGAATGGCGGACCATGCTCAACTCCCCCGCCTGGGCGGCGCTCGCCCCGCACTACCAGCGCGTCCGCTCCATTCCGGTCGAGAGCGAGGGCCCGAACTGGCGCGAGCTCAGCTGGTTCGCCGTCACGCACCGGCTGCCCACCGATGCCATCTACCTCGGTCGTGTCGACCGGCAGGCGCTCGCCGGCGCGAAGGCCGCGGCCGACTACGCGCTCGCGACCGGCACCTTCGACAAGGGCGCCATCTATGGCCTCGACACGAAAGCGGCGACCCGCGCCCTCGCGGTGATGGGGCCCGACGACGTCCTCGCCCCCATCGACGGCCTCATCCTCTTCGCCCCCGGCGGCCGCCCCATCCTCGAAGCCGCCGGCATCCGCCTCTCGCCCTTCGTCAGCGTCCGCTACTGACCGCATTTCCCGGCCCGGCCGGGGCTTTTCTCGCGCCGTGCAAAGCCAGACCGACCCACTTGCGGGCAAAAGCCCGTTGCGTGAGTATCCGCCCGACAGATCGCAACAGTACCCCACGCATGGCCGCACGAACCGAAACCTCCGGAAACCGCCTCGACGACGCTGCCCGCGCCGGCTGGCTCTACTATGTCGCGGGCAACAACCAGGAGGAGATCGCCCGCAAGCTCGGCGTCTCCCGGCAGACCGCGCAGCGGCTCGTCTCGCTCTCGGTTTCCGAGGGTCTCATCAAGGTGCGGCTCGACCATCCCATCGGCCGCTGCATGGAACTGGCCGCGGCACTGCGCCACCGCTTCGCGCTCGATTTCGTCGAGGTCGTCCCCTCCGATCCCGGCTCCGGCTCCACCGTGCTCGGCCTCGCCCAGGCCGCTGCCGCCGAGATCGAGCGCCGCCTGCGCGGCGACCGGCCCATCGTCATGGGGCTGGGCACCGGCCGCACCCTCAAGGCCGCGATCGAGCAACTGGGCAAGATCGACGCCCCGCAGCACAAGATCGTCTCCCTCACCGGCAATATCGCACCCGATGGCTCGGCCGCGTTCTACAACGTCATCTTCGCCATGGCCGACGCCGTGAAGGCCCGCAGCTTTCCCATGCCGCTGCCGGTGATCGCCTCCTCCGCCACCGAACGCGAAATGCTGCACCGCCAACCGATGGTGAGCGACACGCTGGCCCTCGCCGCCACTGCCGACGTCACCTTCCTCGGCATCGGCGATCTCGGCCCGAAAGCCCCGCTCTATCTCGACGGCTTCATCTCCGAGGGCGAGCTCAAGGCCCTGCAGAAGGCCGGCGCCGTCGGCGAGGTGCTCGGCTGGGCCTTCGATGCCCACGGCCGGCTGATCGAGGGCCAGACCAACGAGCGCGTCGCCAGCGCCCCGCTCCCCTCCCGCGAGACCTCGCTGGTGGTGGCGCTCGCCATGGGCAGCCGGAAGCTCCCCGGCATCCGCGCCGCGCTGAACCGGCGCCTCGTCAACGGCCTCATCACCGACGAAGCCACCGCCGGGGACCTCCTCGCCGACCTCTAGTGCCCTGAAAGCACTGCCCGAACCGCTTCCCCACGCCCGCCGCCCCTCGAGGCGGCGGCCATGCGCTCGTGCACAGGTCCGTCCGGACATAAATCACTCTCTTGACTTTATCCGGCATTGGACGAGTATTTGCCCATGACCGGGACAAATGCCCGTCTCGGCAAGGGAGGGACTTCGATGAGACTGCTACCGCTTCTCGCGGGCGCCACGTTCGTCGCGCTCGCCAACTCGGCCTCCGCCGAGACGATCACCATCGCCACCGTGAACAATGGCGACATGATCCGCATGCAGAAGCTGGCCGGCGACTTTACGGCCAGGAACCCCGACATCCAGCTCGAGTGGGTCACCCTCGAGGAGAACGCCCTGCGCCAGAAGGTCACCACCGACATCGCTACCAAGGGCGGGCAGTACGACGTCGTGACCATCGGCACCTATGAAGTACCGATCTGGGCCAGGCAGGGCTGGCTGGTGCCGCTCGAGAACCTCGGCGCCGAGTACGACGTCGACGACCTGCTGCCCGCCATCCGCGGCGGCCTCAGCCTCGACGGCAAGCTCTATGCCGCCCCCTTCTACGGCGAGAGCTCCATGGTGATGTACCGCACCGACCTCATGGAGAAGGCCGGGCTCACCATGCCCGAGGCCCCGACCTGGGACTTCATCCGCGAGGCCGCCGACAAGATGACCGACAAGGCCGCCGGCATCAACGGCATCTGCCTGCGCGGCAAGGCGGGCTGGGGCGAGAACATGGCCTTCCTCACCGCCATGTCGAACTCGTTCGGCGCGCGCTGGTTCGACGAGCAGTGGAAGCCCCAGTTCGACCAGCCCGAGTGGAAGGAGACGCTCCAGTTCTACGTCGACATGATGAATGCCGACGGCCCCACCGGCGCGTCCTCCAACGGCTTCAACGAGAACCTCGCGCTGTTCCAGCAGGGCAAGTGCGGCATGTGGATCGACGCCACCGTCGCCGCCTCCTTCGTCACCGGCAAGGACTCGACGGTCGCCGACAAGGTCGGCTTCGCGCTCGCGCCGGACAAGGGCCTGGGCAAGCGCGGCAACTGGCTCTGGGCCTGGTCGCTGGGCATTCCGGCCGGCACCCAGAAGGCCGACGCCGCCGAGAAGTTCATCGCCTGGGCGACCTCGAAGGACTACCTCGCGATGGTCGCCGCCGAGGAGGGCTGGGCCAACGTGCCGCCCGGCACCCGCACCTCGCTCTACGCCAATCCCGAGTATCAGGCGGCGGCCCCCTTCGCGAAGATGACGCTCGA
>JAEYZJ010000297.1 GCA_023430705.1 Pseudomonadota bacterium
CCAAGCTGCGCGAGCTCGCCGAGCTGACCGGCTTCCCGGTGACCTCGACGCTGATGGGGCTCGGCTCGTTCCCCGGCTCGAACCCGCAGTGGATGGGCATGCTGGGCATGCACGGCACGTACGAAGCCAACATGGCGATGCATGACTGCGACCTGATGATCAACATCGGGGCGCGCTTCGACGACCGCATCACCGGCCGCATCGACGCCTTCTCGCCCGGCTCGACCAAGATCCACGTCGACATCGATCCGTCCTCGATCAACAAGACCGTGCGCATCGACCTGCCGATCGTGGGCGATTGCGGGCTGGTGCTCGAGGAGATGGTGCGGGTGTGGCGGAGCAAGACCAACCAGCCGCGCACCGAGGCGATCGCGCCGTGGTGGAAGCAGATCGGGGAGTGGCGCAAGGTCAACTCGCTGGGCTTCAAGAACTCCGACACGACGATCAAGCCGCAGCACGCGGTCCAGCGCCTCTACGCGGCGACCAAGGACAGGGACGTCTACATCACCACCGAAGTGGGCCAGCACCAGATGTGGGCGGCGCAGCACTTCCACTTCGAGCAGCCCAACCGCTGGATGACCTCGGGCGGGCTGGGCACGATGGGCTACGGCCTGCCGGCAGCCGTCGGCGTGCAGGTGGCCCATCCGGATGCGCTGGTGATCGACATCGCGGGCGAAGCCAGCGTGCAGATGACGATGCAGGAGCTGTCGACGGCGGTGCAGTATCGCCTGCCGATCAAGATCTTCATCCTCAACAACGAGCGCATGGGCATGGTGCGCCAGTGGCAGGACCTGCTGCATGGCGGCCGCTACGCCCACTCGTACTCGGAGTCGCTGCCCGACTTCGTCAAGCTGGCCGATGCCTACGGCGCCAAGGGCATCAAGTGCGACGATCCGAAGAAGCTCGATGCGGCGATCGCCGAGATGCTCGACCATGACGGGCCGGTGGTGTTCGACTGCCTCGTCGAAAAACACGAGAACTGCCTGCCGATGATCCCGTCGGGCAAGCCGCACAACGAAATGATCCTGCCCACCTTCGAGGACGATATCGGGGCGGTGATCGACGAAAAAGGCCGCCAGCTGGTCTGAGGAGAGAAGACATGAACGCACATCTTCAGCCGAGCGGTTCGGCCTATTTCCTCGCCGCGGAGACGCAGCGGCCGGAGCGGCACACGCTTTCGGTGCTGGTGGACAACGAGCCGGGCATCCTCGCCCGCGTCGTCGGGCTGTTCTCCGCCCGCGGCTACAATATCGACAGCCTCACGGTCTCGGAAACCGAGCACGAGAAGGGGCTGAGCCGTATCACGGTGGTTACGGTTGCGACGCCCAAGGTGCTGACGCAGATCAAGCTGCAGCTCGAGCGGCTGGTGCCGGTGCACCGGGTGCACGACCTCACCGAGGAGGGCAAGTCGCTGGAGCGCGAGCTGGCGCTGGTGAAGGTCGCGGGCTCGGGCGAGCACCGGGTCGAGACGCTGCGGCTCGCCGACGCATTCCGCGCCCAGGTGGTCGATGCGACGACCGAGAGCTTCGTGTTCGAGGTGACCGGCAAGCCCTCCAAGATCGACAGCTTCATCGCGCTGATGGTGCCGCTCGGGCTGGTGGAAGTTGTGAGGACGGGGCTCGCGGCGATATCGCGCGGCCCCGAGGGCATGTAAGAGGCACGGGCCGGGAGCGATCCCGGCCTTTTTCTTTGTTGCGAGGATAGCCGTGTCGTCTGCCAGCCACCCGTTCCGCGGGCCCCTGTTCATGGTCATCGCGACCGGGACCTACGTCATCAACGACACGATGATGAAGCTGGCGACCGAGGGACTGCCGCCCTATCAGGTGCTGATGATGCGCGGCATCATGGCAGCCCTCTGGGGCATGCCGCTGCTCTTCGCGCTCGGCTACGGCAAGAACCTCAGGCAGCTGTTCGAGCGGCGGGTGCTGGCCCGCAATTTCGCCGAGATGGCGGCGATCCTGCTCTACATCGTGGCGCTCGCCAACATGCCGATCGCCGACGCCTCGGCGCTGGGCCAGATCACGCCGCTGCTGGTGCTGCTCGGGGTTTCGGTGCTGTTCGGCGAAAAGATCGGGCCGGTGCGGATGGCGCTGATCGGGCTCGGGTTCGTCGGCGCGCTCATGGTGGCGCAACCGACGATGCAGGGGATTTCCATCTACGCCGGGCTGGCGCTGGCGAACGCGGTGTTCTGCGCGGTGCGCGACATCGCGGGCCGGCGGATCGGGCACGAGGTGCCGGGCATGATCGTCGCCATGTCGGCGGTGCTCGTGGTGCTGGTCGGGGCGGGGATCATGCACGTCGCCACCGAGCAGTGGGTGATGCCGCAGCTGCATCACCTGGCGCTGCTGGCGGGGGCAGGGCTGTTCCTCGTGTGCGGGCACTACTTCATCTTCATGGCGTACCGCATCGGGCCGACCAGTGCCGTGGCGCCGTTCTTCTACTTCTTCACCTTCTGGGCGGTGGTGTCGGGGCTGGTGGTGTTCGGGCAGCTGCCGAACGGGCTGGCGCTGGGCGGGATCGTCCTGGTGGTGGCGAGCGGGCTCGCGGTGGTGCTGCTCGACGAGCGGCGCCGGCGCCCCGAGCCGGTGGCCTGAGCCCATCGCCGGCACCGATCGGATTCATCAAAACGTTCGATTGGCCGCGGCGGCGGCGATGCGCTAAGCAGCGACACCCAGTTACGAGGCTGCCATGACGCACCTTTCGGTGAACCTCAATGCCGTCGCCTTCCTCCGCAACCGCCGCAGCGTGCCGTGGCCCAGCGTGCTCGACATCGCGCGCATCGCGCTCGACGCGGGGGCGGACGGGATCACGGTGCATCCGCGGCCCGACGAGCGGCACATCCGGCGGACCGACGTGTTCGAGCTCGTGACCATGCTGCGCCAGGACTATCCGGGGCGCGAGTTCAATATCGAGGGCTATCCGAGCGAGGACTTCCTCACCCTGGTCGAGCGCGCGAGCCCCGACCAGGTGACGTTCGTGCCCGACGATCCGATGCAGGCGACGTCGGACCACGGCTGGAACATCGAGGCGAACCGGGCGGTGCTGGTGCCCGCGATCGAGCGGATGCAGGCGGCGGGCATCCGTGTGTCGCTGTTCATCAATGCCGATCCGGCGGCCCCGGCAGCAGCGGCCAGCGTCGGCGCGGACCGGGTCGAACTCTATACCGGCCCCTATGGCGGGGCGATGAATCCGGACGTGCAGGCGGTCCATCTGGCGGCGCTGAAGGAGACGGCCGATGCGGCGCGGGCAGCCGGGCACAACGCAAAGCCGGGGCAGGGTGGTTTGCAGGTGAATGCCGGGCACGACCTCAACCTCGTCAACCTGCCGCCGCTCAAGCACGCGATCCCCGATCTCGCCGAGGTGTCGATCGGGCACGCGATCACCGCCGATGCGCTGGTCTATGGGATGGCCGAGACGGTGCGGCACTACAAGGTGGCCTGCGGCTGAGCATGGCCGGGTAAGAGCGGTGGGTACGGTCCCCCCTTGATCCGTCACCCCAATCCGCTATGCAGGACGCCTTTCCCGCGTTCAGGCCCCAAATGTTCGACATCAACTGGATCAAAGCCAATCCCGCAGCGTTCGATGCGGCTCTCGCGGGCCGCAGGAATGTACCGTTCACGGCGTCTCAGCTGATCGAACTCGACGACTCCCGCCGCGCTGCGATTGCGGCCGTGGAGGAGGCGCAGGCCAGGCGCAACGCGCTCAGCAAGCAGATCGGCCAGGCCAAGGCGCAGAAGGACGAGGCCGGGGCCCAGGCGCTGATGGACGAGGTGGCCCAGCTCAAGGAGGCCATCCAGTCGGGCGAGGCGGCGCGCCGGGAGGCCGAGGACAAGCTGCGCAGCGCGCTGGTGGTGATCCCGAACCTGCCGCTGGGCGAGGTCCCGGTGGGCGCCGACGAGAGCGACAACGTCGAATATTTCGGTCGCAACGGTTCGCCGGCGACCGCGAACCGTGACCGGCCCGAAAAGCCCGCGTTCAGCTTCAAGCCGAGGGAGCATTTCGAGACCGGCGAAGCGCTCGGCATGATGGACTTCGAGGTGGCGGCCAAGCTGAGCGGCAGCCGTTTCGTCGTGCTGAAGAGCCAGCTGGCGCGGCTCGAGCGGGCGATCGGGCAGTTCATGCTCGACCTGCATGTCGACGAGCATGGCTATACCGAGGTGGAGCCGCCCTATCTCGTGCGCGACGAAGCGCTGTTCGGCACCAACCAGTTGCCCAAGTTCGAGGAAGACCTGTTCTTCGTGCCGCATGGCGAGGGCCGGCTGGCGCTGATCCCGACCGCCGAGGTGCCGCTGACCAATTTCGTGCGCGAGAGCATCCTGTCCGAGGATGAGCTGCCGATGCGACTGACGGCCCTGACGCCCTGCTTCCGGTCGGAGGCGGGGTCGGCCGGGCGCGATACGCGCGGCATGTTGCGGCAGCACCAGTTCAACAAGGTGGAGATGGTGGCCATCACCACGCCCGAAGCTTCGGTCGACGAGCACGAGAAGATGCTGTCCGATGCCGAGGACGTGCTGAAAAAGCTCGGCATCCACTACCGCGTCATGCTGCTCTCGACCGGCGACATGGGCTTTGGGGCGCAGAAGACCTACGACCTCGAGGCCTGGCTGCCGGGGCAGGATACCTATCGCGAGATTTCGTCGGTCTCGCTGTGCGGCGACTTCCAGGCGCGGCGCATGGATGCGCGCTATCGCGACGGCGACGGCAAGGTCCGGCACGTCCACACGCTCAACGGCTCGGGCGTGGCCGTCGGCCGCGCGCTGATCGCGGTGATGGAGAACTACCAGCAGGAGGACGGCTCCGTGCTGATCCCCGACGTGCTCCAGCCATACATGAAGGGCCTCAAGTCGATCGGCGCCCGGTCTTGAGCAAGCTTGGCATGAGGATACTGATCACCAACGACGACGGGGTCGACGCACCCGGGATCGCGGTGATGCGCGAGATCGCGGCCGAGCTCAGCGACGACGTGTGGGTCGTGGCGCCGGACGGCAACCAGTCGGGCGCGTCGCACCGGTTCACCTTCGGGCGGGAGCTCGGGCTGGACCAGCGCGAGGAGCGGGTGTTCTCGATCGTGGGCGGGTCGCCGGCCGACTGCGTCGTGGCCGCGATGACCCACATCTGCGCCGACCTCAAGCCGGACCTGGTGCTGAGCGGGGTCAACAACGGACAGAACCTGGGTGACATCCTCAACTGCTCGGGCACGGTGGCCGGGGCGCGAGAGGGCGCGCTGCACGGCGCGCTGGGCATCGGCATCAGCCAGGGCGTCAACTACGAGCTCGGGCACGACGTCAACTGGACCAATGCGCGGACCTACTCGGCGCGGGTGGTGCGGCAGCTGTTCGAGACGGTGCGGCGGCCGAGCGAGGCCTATTTCAACGTCAACGTGCCCTATTGCGCACCCGAGGACGTGAGCGGGGTGCGGGTGGTGCCCTTCCAGCGCTTCTCGCGCTCGCCGATGGCCTACTACCCGAGCGACAATGCCGGGAAGTTCTTCATCGCCATTCCGGAGACGCCCGGGCCCATCGACCCGGAGAACGATTTCGGGCTGATGATGCACGGCTGCGCCATCACGGTGACGCCGCTTATGCTGCAGCACACCCACGAGGATCTGGTCGCGCGGCTCGACGGAACGATCGCCATCTAGGGGCGGGCAGGGCGCTTCGCGCCCGGTTTTCCGCGGGCTTCAGGGCCTCGAGGCCGGGCTCTGCGGCCTTAACCCTACCGAGTCCTGAATCCGCGTTTGCCACATGCTGCAAATTGCTTCGCATTTAAATCACTCTTTACCTTAACGCCCTAAGCTCCAGTCCATTGAGTACCTGCGTAGAGTGGACTGATGAGTGATCGCGTGACCGGAAGGGCGTTCAAAACCGCCGCGATTGTGGCCTTTCTGGCGAGCGCCACGGCGCTGTCCGGGTGCAGTTCGCTGGGTGGGCTGGGTTTCGACAGGACCGTGACAGGTTCCGTGAACGCCGGGGCTTCTATGCCCGCGTCCCAGCCAATGCCCGGCAGGCTTGCCGAGAGCCGCTTCGTCCCTCCTGAAAACATTGGTGGTGGTTTTGGTCCGGGCACTACGGTGATCGGGGCCAACAACACCATGTCGGCCGCCTCCAGCCGGCCGTTGGGCTCAGTATCGACTGAAGACTTGCCTGTGCTCACCTCGTCAGCCAACGGAAGCCAACCAATGATGCCCGCTGCCCAGCCCCTGAGCCCGCTTCCGTCGTCCACCCAGGTGGCGGCGCTTGCCCCGGCTCCCCAGTCCAATACGCTCGTCTCCGTGCCGTCGGACGCCTATGTCCATGTGATCGAGAGCGGTGAGAGCCTCTACACCGTCGCCCGCCGCTACAACGTGACGGCGCAGGGGATCATCCAGGCGAACGGCTTCTCGTCGCCCGACAAGATCTATGTCGGCCAGAAGATCGTCATCCCGGGCAAGGCCTCGACGCTGGCCGCCCTCGGACCGAGGCCGACCGCCACGCAGACCATGCAGACGCTGGCGCCGGCCGAGCAGCCGCTGGCCCCCAAGCCTGTCGCCGTCGCTTCGCTCGACACCCAGGCCAGGACCCCGGCCGCGACCGTGAAACCGCTGGCTCCCGTGTCCGACGCGACCCCGGTCGCCGAGGCGAAGCCGCTCGAGCAGCCCAAGACCGAGCCGGTGCTGTCCGGTGCCGACAAGTTCCGCTGGCCGGTGTCCGGCCGCGTGATCACCGACTTCGCCAACTCCAAGGGCACCGGCATCAACATCGAGGCGCCGGAAGGCACCGCGGTGCGGGCCGCCGAGAACGGCCAGGTGATCTATGCCGGTTCGGGCGTCGAGGGTTACGGCAACCTGATCCTGATCCGCCACCCGAACGGTTACGTGTCGGCCTACGCCCACCTCAAGGACATGAACGTCGCCAAGGGCACGGTCGTGAACCGCGGCGACAATATCGGCACGGCCGGCAAGACCGGCGGCGTCGCCAAGTCGCAGCTCCACTTCGAACTGCGCAAGGGCGCCACCCCGGTGGACCCGATCCCGCTGCTCGCAAGCTGAGTGCCGCGCCGCTGAATGTGAAAAGGCCCCGGGAAACCGGGGCCTTTCTCGTTTCTGCGCTGGCGCTAGCTGGTCGCGAAGGCGCGGACCGAGTGCCTGATCTCGAGCGGCTGGGCCGGGTCGAGGTCGATGCTGGTGCGGATGCCCCGCTTGTTGATCGGGTTGGGCCCGGTCGACACGTCCGTGTGGAGGTCGAAGGCGGAGGCGAGGGGCTCGAGGCCGATGGCGCGGAACTGGTTGCGCCAGGGCTCGCCGCCGATGCCGCCATCGGTGTGCCAGAACATGAGGTTGGGCATCACCTCGCGGTCCCAGTCGAGTTCGAAGCCGGCGCCCTCGTCGAGATAGATGCCCGTGAGCGGGCCGGTGACACCGCACAGCAGGATGTTCTTGTCGGTGGGCGGGAACAGCGGGATGTGGCCCATGTCCACCCGGGCGCCGTCCCTGGGGACTGAGTCGAGGCTGGTGAACTCCTGGGGATCGCCGACGGCGGTCTGGCCGGGGTGGGTGAGGCCGAACTGGAAGTCGATCTTCAGCTCGAGCCGCCCGGGCAGCTGCGGCAGGCGGAAGTTGGGATGCAGGCCCGCCGAGATCGATGCCTTGTGCCGGGCGTGGATGCGCATCGAGAAATCGAGCGCCGGGCTGCCGTCGCGCACGGTGATGGTGCGCTCGACGCGGCGGACCACCGAATGGGGCTCGTAGTCGAGGGCGAGCGTGACGGCGCTCTCGTCGGCGGAGACGACGGTCCATTCCTCGTGCGCGACGGGGCCGTGAATGGTGCCTTTGGCCGGCTGCGTCATCAGCGACGACCATTCGGGCAGGTTGGGAGCGGTGCGGCCGCCGGTACCGAAGGGCAGGCCGACGAAGTCGCCGGCGAGCACGCGCAGGTGCCCGGTGATCGAGGGATCGCTGACCGTGCCGACCCACGGAGCCCGCGCGAACGGCTTGAACGGGCCGTTGGGCAGGACGAACGTTGCGTCCGTAAGCATGGCGGCGGTCGTCACGATGGTCGCATCTCCGTGCGACCATCGAAGTCTGTGCGTAGAAGTCATTGTCCCCCCTCGGGATCTGCTGATGGTCTGGCCGGCAGCCGGTGTCGCGGCAGTCCTCGTGCCGTCTAGATCGCCTTGCCTTGCTCTCCTGCCAGGGCGCGGACGAACTGGATCGCGACGCGGCCGGAGCGCGCGCCCCGGGTCATCGACCATTCGACGGCGCGGGCCCGGAGGGTCTCGTCGTCGATTTCCAGGCCGTACTCGTCGCAATAGCCGCGGATCATGGCAAGGTAGGTTGGCTGGTCGCAGTTGTGGAAGCCCAACCAAAGTCCAAAGCGGTCCGATAGCGATACCTTCTCGTCCACCGCCTCGCTGGGCGTGATGGCGGTCGAGCGCTCGTTCTCGACCATGTCGCGCGGCATCAGGTGGCGGCGGTTGGATGTGGCGTAGAACAGCACGTTGTCCGGCCGCCCCTCGAGCCCGCCGTCGAGGATGGTCTTGAGCGACTTGTAGCTGGTTTCGTCCTTGTCGAAGCTGAGGTCGTCGCAGAAGACGACGAACCGCTCCTCGCGCTGGGCGATGGCCCGCATCAGGCGCGGCAGCGATTCGATGTCCTCCCGGGCGATCTCGATGAGTATCAGCCGCTTCTGCCCGGCCGTCGCGGTGTCGTTGACCTCGGCATGCACGGCCTTGACCA
>JAEYZJ010000309.1 GCA_023430705.1 Pseudomonadota bacterium
CGAACCGCGCCGGGTGTTCATCCAGGACAATGCGCTGAACGTCGCCAACCTCGACGTGTAGCGGGGGCGAGGCAACCGACCCACGACCGCAGTAATCCGGCCGGACGGCGCGGCGATCCGGCTTCGACGGTCGCTGGTTGATCGCCTTTCAAGGCATCCTCGATGGCAATGCAGGTACGGTCTCCTCAGAGCTTCTGCGTCTTGACCGCGACGGCCGCGTGCTCTGGATGAGCCCGTCCGCCGCGGCGGCGCTTGCCGAGTCCGACGACCTCGTGGTGCGCAATGGGCGCCTGCGTTTCCGCGACGCACGCGTTGACCGCAAGCTGCAGGAGGCATCTATGCCCTGTCTCCGACGCAGAAGCAGCTTGCTGCGCTCGTCGCCGAAGGGCTTCCCGTGCCTGAGATCGCGAGGCGCATGAGGATCAGAACCAGCACTGCACGCACGCATTTGCAGCGCATATTCGACAAGACTGGCGTGCGAACGCAGCCTGCGCTGGTGCGCATCTTGCTCTCGGTCGTCGCTCCGCTGTGACTGTCCCCCAATCGTAGGACGGGGCCACCTCATCCGATCGAATGACAAGGCCGTCGTCAGAGAGGCGCAACACTGGCTGCCCATCCGACCGGTAGCCCGGTCGGCCCCGGTGCCAAAGGAAACTCGAAATGAACGCTCATACAAACGTTGCTCCCGTCGCCGACGCCCTATGGTTTGGCAATACGCGTGTTGCGATCCGGCTCACTTCCGCAGCCGGCCAGGATGGCATCTGCGTCATCGAGCACCAGGCGCCGTTTGGCGACAGTCCGCCGCTCCACGTCCATCGCAACGAGGATGAAGTGTTCCATGTTCTCGAAGGCAGCTTGCGGTTCCGTGTCGACGACCGCGAGCTGACCGCCGGCGCAGGCGAGACTGTCGTCGCCCCCAAGGCGGTGCCACACACTTACCGGATCGAGAGCGCCAAAGGCGCCCGCTTCCTCACCATCACGCGGGGGAGCGACCTCGAGTCTATGGTGCGAGCCGCCAGCCGCCCGGCGCTGCATCCCGGCCTTCCCGAGGCAGCGGTGCCTACATCAGAAATGGTTGAGGCGCTGATGGGGCTCGCGGCCGCCAATGGCATCGACATCGTCGGGGCGTCGCTCGACTGAGCACCGGAGGGGCGGAGGTCCTGCGACAATAGTTGACACAAAGTCAGCACGGTGAATCCTCCCGGCGCTCACTGCGGGGGGCACCGCGCTCGCCAACAATGCTCCCCGCTACCTGTAGCGTAGAGGGATAGCGGGGGCTCTCGACCGGGATCGTGGCAGAGCCATCAATCGGTCCAACTCGGGCTACATTCGACAGCTTAGGGTTCAAACCGAGTCAGGATATGGGTTCAGAATTCGGCCGCGATGCCCAGATTTCCTGAGGACGCAGATTCACTTTTTGGTTCAGGGCACAGCGAGGCAACCGCCCAGCCAGACGAAAAGGGCCCGCGCGGAGCGGGCCCTTTTTCATTGCCGGGCGCTAGAGCCCGAAGGTGATGGCGGCAACCACCAGAAGCGCGGTGACGAGGCTCGCGCCGGCCACCAGGGCCGCCACCCTAGCCATTCATCGAGCGCCGTCCCGGGCGGCGGTTGCGCGGCTCGCGCTCATCGAGGCGCCGGAGGAGCCTGCCTACGCTCGCGAGGACCGCCTGAGGCTGGAAACGCCGGGCAATGCTGGAAAGATCTATCGTCATCGGGGTCCTCGCTTTCTCTCGCGGAGCGTCATCGCCATCGCGGTGGGGACGATATAGGGCAGCGCAGCGCACAGGCGGTAGACCGATCGTCCAAGATGATTGCACATTCCTACAAAGCCGCATTATGCGCGGTGACACCCGTGCGAGTGATGCTATCTATGTGATGTCACGTTTCACGCGGAGATTGGCGATGAGCAGGCTGGAAGAACTGAAGGGCGCGATTGCACAGTTCGCAACCGCCGACGGCGTTCAGGCAACCGCGATTGCGGGCCTGCAGGTGATCCGCATTTCCCGCCCGTCGCAGCCCATGCCGTCGGTGATCACGCCGTCGCTGTGCATCGTGGCGCAGGGGCGCAAGCGTGTCGTCACGGGCGACCGGGTGCTCGCCTACGACGCGGACAACTTCCTCGTCGTGTCGGTCGATACGCCGGCTGTCGGACAGGTCATCGAGGCCTCGGAAGACGCCCCCTATCTCTGCATCCGGCTCGAGCTCGACGCGGCCGAGATCGCGGCGCTGCTGATCGACGTGGGCGGGCTCGGCCCGGCGGCGGCGGAGGCCGAGCCCAGCCTCGCGGTGAGCCGGGTGACCGACGACCTGCTCGATCCCGCGATCCGTCTCGTGCGGCTCCTGGGCCGGCCCGAGGACATTGCGGTGCTGGCCCCGATGGCCCGGCGCGAACTGCTCTATCGCGTGCTGCGCTCGGACCAGGCGACGAAACTGCAGCAGATCGCGGTGGCCGAGAGCCGGCTGCAGCAGGTCAACCGGGCCATCGGCTGGATCAAGGCCAACTACCGGGCATCGTTCGCCATCGAGCAGGTGGCGGCGGAAGCGCGGATGAGCCCCTCGGCGCTGCACCTCCACTTCAAGGCGGTGACGGCGATGAGCCCGCTGCAGTACCAGAAGCAGCTGCGGCTGCAGGAGGCGCGCCGGCTGATGCTGATCGAGGCGATCGATGCGGCCACGGCCGGCCATCGCGTCGGCTATGACAGCCCGAGCCAGTTCAGCCGCGAGTATGCCCGGGTGTTCGGGGCGCCGCCGCTGCGCGACGTGGCCCGGCTGAAGGCCGGAGACCTGATGTCGGCGGGTTAGCCACCGGGTTCTGTTCCCCGCGCGCAACACCTGCTTGCAACAGGGGTTAAGGCCACATAAACCGGCCACAATTACCTTGGATAGCCGAGGGGACCGCGCTGGTCGGAGGCCCGGATCAAACGGGTTGGCTTGGGCCTGGCGAGACGGTCGGAACGCCCCATGGCGTCCGTGCGCCCCGAAGGGAAAGCCGCCGGATCACGCCATGCGCAAGAAGAATGCCGGGGCCCTCTTTATGGACTTTCAGATTTCGCCGGACGATCGTGTTGGAGCGACGCCCAAGAAGGGCTCGCGATCGCCGCGCAGCGCCCCCAAGGCCGCACGCGCGGGCCGGGTGGAACCGGGCTTTGACGATTCCGTCATCCAGGTGGACGACGAGCGCAAGGACCGCGCGCCGCGCGGCAGGCAGCCGCGCGCCCGCAAGGCGGCAACGGCGAAAAAAGGCCGCGGCCGGCGCGAGAAGAAGCCGCTGACGCTGTTCGGCGTCATCTGGAAGACGATCTCCCTGCTGTTCATCCTGGGCATCTGGGGCGGTGTCGCGGTGGCCGGCATCGTCATCTACTACGCAGTGCAGCTGCCCTCCTCGGACACCTGGAAGGTGCCGGACCGGGCGGCCAATATCCGCATCGTCGCCGCCAACGGGCAGCTGATCTCCAATCGCGGCAAGACCGGCGGCGAAGCCGTCAACCTGCGCGAGCTGCCCTATTACGTGCCGGCGGCGTTCGTCGCCATCGAGGACCGGCGCTTCTACGACCACTTCGGCGTCGACGTGGTCGGCCTCGCGGCGGTGGCGCTGGAGAGCATCCAGGCCGGCCAGGTCACCCGCGGCGCCTCGACCATTACCCAGCAGGTGGCCAAGAACCTGTTCCTCACGCCCGACCAGACGCTGGGCCGCAAGGTGCAGGAGGCGCTGCTCGCCATCTGGCTGGAGCAGAACTACTCCAAGGACGACATCCTCGACCTCTACCTCAACCGCATGTATTTCGGCTACGAGAAGTACGGCATCGAGGCGGCGGCGCAGTACTATTTCGGCAAGTCGGCGCGAAACCTGTCGCTCAGCGAAGCGGCGATCCTCGCGGGTTCGCTGCAGGCGCCGTCCCGGCTCAATCCCAAGGGGAGGCCGGAGCTGGTCAAGACGCGCCAGCAGCTGGTTCTCAACGCCATGGCCAAGGAAGGCTACATCAACGCCAGCGAGGCCAAGGCCGCGGCCATCGATCCCGACCAGACCATCCGCACCAAGGTGGTGGGCGGCGAATCCTACGTCGCCGACTGGGTCGAAAGCCTGATGACCGCCTATCTGGGCGATGTGAAGCAGGACGTGATCGTGCACACCACGATCAACTGGGACCTGCAGAAGGAAGCCGAGTTCGCGGTCAAGGAAGCGGTGTCGAAACACGGAACGGAGCGCGGCTTCAGCCAGGGCGCCATGGTCGCCATGGACGTGGACGGCTCGGTGCGGGCCCTCGTGGGCGGCGTCGACTACCAGCAGAGCCAGTACAACCGGGCCGTCACAGCGCGACGGCAGCCGGGTTCGGCGTTCAAGCCGTTCGTCTACCTGGCGGGCATGGAGAAGGGCTATACGCCCGACACCGTCGCCACCGACGGCCCGATCGACATCAGCGGCTGGCAGCCCGAGAACTCGGACGGCAAGTTCGGCGGCGAGATGACGCTGCGCACGGCGCTGGCGCTGTCGCGCAACACCGTGGCGGCGCTGCTCGCCAACGACGTGGGCCCCGAGAAGGTGGTCGAGGCGGCGATGCGGATGGGCATCTCGTCGCCGCTGCAGGCGGTGCCCTCGATCGCGCTCGGCACGCAGGAAGTCTCGCTGCTCGAGCTGACTGCAGCCTACGCGCCCTTCGCCAATGGCGGCATCGGGGTGATCGCCAATGTGATCACCCGCATCGAGACCGCCGACGGCAACGTGCTCTACGACGCCGTGCCGGCCGGGCCGGGCCGGGTGATCGAGCCCACCGTCGTCGCGCAGATGAACGACATGCTGCATGCCGCGGTCGAGATCGGCACCGGCAAGCGGGCCCAGCTCAACGGCTGGCCGATGGCCGGCAAGACGGGCACCTCGCAGAAGGCCCGCGACGCGCTGTTCGTGGGCTACACCTCGCGCATGGTCGCCGGCGTCTGGCTGGGCAATGACGACGACGTCGGCACGAGGCTCTCGGGCGGCAACGTGCCGGTCGAAATCTGGAGCCAGTTCATGGCCAAGGCGCACGAAGGCATCCCGGTCGCCGACCTGCCCGGCGCGACCACCCAGTCCGGCTTCGACCAGCAGCAGCTGCAGCCGATGGAGCAGCCGCCGGTGCAGCGCAAGCAGCGCACGCTGGTCGACCTGCTGGGAGACATCTTCGGCGGCAACTAGCGGGCACCGGGAGGGACGATGCGGCGGGCGGCGGTTGGCATCACGGCACTGCTGGCGGCGCTCCTCGCGCCGCTCCCGGCGGCCACCGCCTATACCGCCGTCGCGATGTCCGGGAGCCTCGCCTTCGGCTATTGCGCCGACATGCAGTCGCTCGGCGCGGCCATCGAGTGCGCCATGAAGTATTGCCGCGACAGCGCCAGCGACCCGCAGACCTGCACCATCGGACTGAGGAGCGAGCCGGCCGGCCATTACGCGCTCGCCATCGGCGACGGCGGCTGGGGCGTCGCCTCGGCCCAGACGCCGGCCGAAGCGGAACGGGAGGCGCTCGGCTACTGCCAGCGGCCCGGCTGCCGGGTCGTGGCGCGCTGGACCGAGGGGATCGTGCGCGGCCAGTGACCCTTGCCTATTCGGCGAGGCCGTAGCCCATCAGCACCTTGCCGTGCGCCTTGAGCCAGGACTTGCCGCGCTCCATGTCGGGGAGCGCCCGGGCGACCGCCTTCCAGAAGCTCGGCGAGTGGTTCATGTGGACGAGGTGCGCGACCTCGTGCGCGGCGACATAGTCGAGCACGAAGGGCGGGGCGAGCACCAGCCGCCAGTTGTAGTTCAACCGGCCGGTCGACGAGCACGAGCCCCAGCGGGTGGACTGGCTGCGCATGGCGACGGACCTGACTTCGACCCCCAGGGTTGCCGCATGCACCCGGGACCTCTCGGCGAGGTCCTGCTGGGCCTCCGCCTTCAGCCATTCGGTCAGGCGCCGCGGAATATGGGCGGCCTCGCCCGGCACGAGGATGGACAGCTCGCCGTCGATCTCGGCGACCTCGACGCGGCCGCGCAGGCGGCCGGTGGCATGGATGCGGTGCGGGACGCCGCGCAGCGGCACCATCTCGCCGTCGGCGAAGGCGGTGCGGGGCGCGGCGCGCTTCACCCGGGCGGCGAGCCAGCCGGAATGGCGCCGGAGGAAGTCCTCCGCCTCGGGCCAGCGGCCGGTGCGCGGCAGGGTCAGCACGGGCTTGCCGTGGTGGGGCACGGTGAGGCGGTAGCTCCGGGCCCGCGGGCTCACCTTCACGGTGATCTCCACCGGCTCGCCATCGAGGGAGAGGATGGTGGTCGCCGGGATCTTTGCAGAGCGGTCCGGGAACAGGAAGTTCATTGCGGGATCATCGCCGATTCGTGGCCCTTCCAACGACAAAAAAGGCGCCCCCGGAGGGAGCGCCAGTCGTCAGGAGGAGATGGGCCAGGGGCCGTCCTGGTCGCGGGGCCGGAGCGGAAAAGTCTGCAACTTTTCCCGGCCTCGCTTCAGACGTTCTGGCCGTTGTTGTCGGAGCCGCCGTAGCTGGGGCGGTTGCCGTTGCGGTCGCGCATGAAGCGGTCGAACTCCTCGCGATCCCGGGCCATGCGGAGGTTCCGCATGTACTCGTGGAAGGCGTTGACCTCCTCGTCGAGGCGCTTGCGCTCCTCTTCGAGCCGGCGGAGCTGCTCGGCGCGGTAGTCATCGAAGGCGGCGTTGCCGCTCGTCTGGCCGAAGCCATGACGGAAGGTGTGGCCGCGGGGACCACAGTTCCGGTCGGCCCAGGCACGGGATCGGTTGACGAACCCCTGGGCCTTCTCGGCCGAGCCACCGAACATCTCGCCCCACAGGATGTAGGCGAGCATGGCGAGGCCGAGCGGCCACCAGACAACGAAGCCCAGGACCATCAGGGCGATGGTGAGCGGGCCCCATTGCGGTTTGATAATCGCAGTATTCATCGGGCTTCTCCCTAGTCACGAACGCAATCGATGTGGTCCATCGCCGGGGGGGATCAAGCGGGGGTGCGCTCATTTTTAGCCTTGAAATGCCGTGCTAGACTCCCCATGCGAGACGCTCGCGCGGCCGGAAAGGATACCAGATGGCATCGGCATTGAGTTCGGAGGCCATGCTGCCCGGCACGTGGCGACCGCTGCGCCTCGGCACGCTGGTGGGGCTCCGGTGGCTGGCCATCGCCGGCCAGATCATCGGGGTGCTGTTCGTCGAGTTCGGGCTCGGATTTCCGCTGCCGCTGGCGCCGTGCCTGTTCCTGATCGCGCTGTCGATACTGCTCAACCTGTGGCTGCTGTTCCGGCGCGGCGAGGGCTACCGGCCGTCGGCGACGATCGCGGCGGTGCACCTCAGCTGGGACCTCTGCCAGCTCGCGGCGCTGCTGGCGCTGACCGGCGGGCTGCAGAACCCGTTCTCGCTGCTGCTGCTGGCGCCCGTCTCGGTGTCGGCGACGACGCTGCCGCAGCGGGCAACGACCATCCTTGCCCTGCTCGCCATCGTGTTGGCCTCGCTGCTGGCGGTCTTTCACCTGCCCCTGCCCTGGGATCCGGACCGGCCGCTCGTCTTCGACCGCGTCTATGTGATCGGCATCTGGGTCTCGGTGGTGTGCGGCACGACGTTCATCGCGGCCTATACCAATCGCGTCGCACATGAGGCACGCCAGCTCGCCGACGCCCTTGCGGCCACCGAACTGGCTCTGTCGCGGCACGAGCAGCTGAATGCGCTCGACGGGCTGGCAGCCGCTGCCGCGCACGAGCTGGGCACGCCGCTCTCGACCATTGCGCTCGTGGCGCGGGAGATGCGGGACGAACTGCCGGAGGGCGACGTGCGCGAGGACGCCGAACTGATCATGTCGCAGGCGGCGCGCTGCCGCGAGATCCTTGGCAAGCTCAGGAGCCTGCGCGAGACGCCCGGCGATCCCTTCGCCGCCGTGCCGCTCAGCGAACTGCTCGCCGAGGTCATCAAGCCGCTCGAGGGCAACGGCAAGACCATCTCGATCCGCGCCGACCGGTCGGGCGGGCCCGATCCGGTGATCAAGCGCAACGCGGGGCTGCTGTACGGGCTCGGCAACCTGATCGAGAACGCGGCGCAGTTCGCGCAGCAGTCGGTGCTGATCGACGCGAGCTGGGACAAGGCGGCGCTCACCGTGACGATCACCGACGACGGCCCGGGCTTTCCGGCCGAGCTGATCGCCCGGCTCGGCGAACCCTACCTGACGACGCGGCCGCGCGACCCCGACAGCGCCGAGCCCGGCGGGCTCGGACTCGGCATCTTCATCTCCAAGACGCTGCTCGAGCGGACCGGCGCCAAGATCCGGTTCGAGAACGAAGCAACGGACGGACATGCCCGGGTCCGCCTCGTCTGGCCGCGGGGCGCGCTGGAGAGCACATGAGTATTGCGGCCCGTTCTTTGACCTTTGGGGGAAAAGACCTTACATCAGCGGCGATGAGCACCGTCGATGAACTCCTTGCTGGTGACCGTAGCTTGCTACTGGTCGATGACGACAAGACCTTCCTGACCCGTCTGGAGCGGGCCATGCAGAAGCGTGGCTTCGACGTTCGCATCGCCGACACGGTGGCGGGCGGGCTCGCTGCCGTGGCCGAGGCGCCGCCCGCCTATGCGGTGGTCGACCTGCGGCTCGAGGACGGCAACGGGCTCGACGTCGTCGCGGCGCTGCACCAGAAGCGCGGCGATGCCCGGGCGGTGGTACTCACCGGCTATGGCAACATCGCCACGGCGGTGACCGCGGTGAAGCTGGGAGCGGTCGACTACCTCTCCAAGCCCGCCGATGCCGAGGATGTGATCAACGCGCTGCTCGCGACCGGGGACAAGCCGCCGGAGCCGCCCGAGAATCCGATGTCGGCCGACCGGGTGCGCTGGGAGCATATCCAGCGGGTGTACGAGCTGTGCGACCGGAACGTCTCCGAGACTGCCCGCCGGCTCAACATGCACCGGCGCACGCTGCAGCGCATCCTTGCCAAGCGCGCACCCAAATAGCCTGACATAGCGGATCCATAACAACGCCCCGGGGGAGGCCTGCATGACCGTGACGCTTTATTTCCACGGAGCGGCCGGCACCGTGACAGGCTCGTGCTACCGGGTGGTTCACCCCGGCGGGCAGTTCCTCGTCGACTGCGGCATGTTCCAGGGCAACAAGACGGTCCGCGACCTCAACTACAAGCCGCTGCCGTTCGACCCGGCCAGGATCGGCTTCCTGCTGCTGACCCACGCCCATATCGACCATGCGGGCCTGCTGCCCAAGCTGGCCGGGCTGGGCTACCGCAACCCGATCTGGGCGACCGAGCCGACGAACGGCCTGCTCGAGTACCTGCTGCCCGACGCCGCGGGCATCCAGGAGAGCGAGGCCGAGCGCGAGACGCGCAAGCGCAGGCAGCGCGCCGAGGAGCCGTTCAAGCCGCTCTACACCATGGAGGACGCCGAGGAAGCGCTGAAGCTGAGAAAGAGCGTGCCCTACGAGAGCTGGATCGAGCCGGGACCGGGCGTGCGGGCCCGCTACTGGAACGCCGGGCATATCCTGGGCTCCGCCTCGATCGAAGTCGAGGTGGCGGACGGCAACGGCAAGGCGATCCGCATCCTCTTCTCGGGCGACCTGGGACCCGACATCAAGGTGTTCTGGGATGCGCCGGACGCCCCGGCGGGCTACGACTACATCCTCAGCGAATCCACCTATGGCGGCCGCGAGCGGGAGGACTACACGCTCAGGCAGCGCCAGGACTCGCTCAAGGCCGAGATCAACGCGGCGCTCGGGCGCGGCGGCAACCTCGTGATCCCGACCTTTGCGGTGGAGCGCAGCCAGGAGCTGCTGCACGATATCGGCTACCTGATCAAATCGGGCGAGATCAGCCCCAGCCTCGTCTTCCTCGACAGCCCGCTGGCCAGCAAGGTGACGAGCGTCTACCGCCAGCACGCGGCGATGTTCGACGATGTCCAGCTCAATGCGGACGAACTCTTCAACGACCCGCGCTTCCGCATCGTCGAGACGGTCGAGGAGAGCAAGGCGATCAACTCGATCCGGGGCGGCGCCATCATCATGTCGGCATCGGGCATGGCCGATGCCGGCCGCATCAAGCACCACCTGCGCAACAACCTGCCGCGGGCCAACGCCACGGTGCTGTTCGTCGGCTACCAGGCGCCGGGGACGCTGGGGCAGATCATCCAGTCCGGAGCACCGGAAGTCCGCATCCACGGCAAGCTCGTGCCGGTGCGGGCGCAGGTCAGGAGCCTCGGGAACTATTCGGCCCATGCCGACCATTCCGAGCTGGTCGCCTGGGTCACGAAGCGCCTGCCGGCGCATGGCGCGATCTTCCTCACGCATGGCGAGGACGAGGAACGGGCGGCGCTGAAGGCGGCGCTGATGCACGACGACGGCCTCGCCGCCGACCAGGTGCTGACGCCGCTGCTCGACGACGCCTTCGAGCTGCGTGCCGAAGGCATCGCGAGCGTCGAGCATCCGGCACAGCGCCGCGTCGACCTCAGCCAGGTGACGTCGGACTGGCACAATGCCTATGCGAGCTTCATCATCGACCTCAGCCACCAGTTGCAGTCGGCCCCCAGCGACGCGCAGCGCATCGCCGTGATGGACGCGCTGAAGGCGACGCTGGCAGGCACCGGGCCCGTGACGCCGCCGCTGCCGATGAAGACGCAGCCCGGCCATCCCGTGGTGCTGCACGGCGAACCGAGCGGCGAGTAGGCGAACTCAGTCCGCGGGCGCCGTGACGGCGGCTGGAGCCGGCTGCCGGGGCTCGAGGTAGCGCGCGAGGTAGATGGCCAGCAGCAGCGGCGGCAGCATCACCGCGAAGGTGATGCGAATGGAGGCGACTGTCGCGATCCAGCCGAGGATGGCCGGCGTGCCGAGCAGCAGGATCTGCTGGCTCATGGTGAGCGCCGCGACGTTCTGCGAGGCCGGGCGGTCACCGAGGCGCGCGGCGGCCGAGGTCGAGAGCGGGAAGGCGACGCAGACGCCGGCGCCGATGAGGAAGAAGCCCAGCAGCGCGACGTATAGGTTGGGAGAGAAGACGACGAGCAGCAGCCCGGCCAGCGCCGTGAAGCCGAGGCCGCGCGCCAGCCGCACCGCGCCCCAGCGGCTGACGGCACGGTCGGCCAGCAGCCGGCCGATCGACTGCGCCACCATGAAGGCGGGCAGCGTGAGCGTGTCGACCCATTCGGGAGCGACGAAGCTGTCGCGCATGAAGATCACCGACCAGTTGCGCAGGCCGCCCTCGAGCAGCGCCGAGCCGAAGGCGTAGCCGACGAGCAGCAGGGTCATGCCGGTGGGGAGCGCGATGCGCCGGCCGGCGGCAGCGCCGGCATGCGGACGGGGCGGCGCCGGCTGCATGGGCAGCACGACCAGGGTCACGGCAACCACGACGGGCACGAGGACCAGCGCGAAGTGCATGGTGGGCGAGACGCCGGCGCCGCGCATGGCGGTGGCAAAGAGCGAAGCGCCGAGCAGCCCGAGACTCCAGACGCCGTGGCAGGTGTTCATGATGCGCCGGCCCAGCGCCGCCTCGATGCGGTCGGCCTCGACGTTGACGGCGATGTTGCTGATGGCGAAGACGCCGCCGAAGACGGCAAAGCCGAGCCAGAGCAGCAGCAGGTCCGGGGCCAGCGACATCAGCACCAGCAGCAGCGCCATGGCCGGTATGGTGAGCAGCATGGTGAGGCGCGTCCCCACC
>JAEYZJ010000320.1 GCA_023430705.1 Pseudomonadota bacterium
ACGAGCGCTACATGCAGGGCTATCGCGATGCGCGGGCCGGCAAGCCCCCGATCCGGCCGATCACCGAGATCGACGCGGTGCCGCATGGCGGCGGCTACACCCCTTACGGGCGGGGCGGCGAAGGCCCACCGCCGCCCCCTCCGGACGACTGATCGGCCCTATGCGGCAAGGGGTTGGCGGAAATTCGCCCCCACTTGTCCCCGCCTGCGCGAGCCCCGCTATGATCGCTCCCGCCTCGCCCGCAACGGGACGGATCGATACGAACGGTCGCGGGTGGGGTGCCGGGTGGGCGGGGTGTCGATCCCGCCCAGGTCAAAGCGTCACGGGGAGGGGCCGGTTCGCCGGTCAAGCCGCTGGCACGCGCGGGAAGGCTGCAACGGGCACCTTCCCAGGGGCGAAGGCCGTCACCCTTGAGGCGGCCGGGAAAGGCAGGCCATGCGGTGGATTCCGGTGGCATGTGCCGCCCGTCGCCCTCGCGATGCGGCAGGGGATGCACCCCGCCTCTTTCGCCATAAGCCCAAAAACCCGGTTTGCCGGCGGGGCACGAGCCTTGCCGTTACCTTTGCGGACTACCGCTGGGGCGAAGGCCCCGCCGGCAACGTCCCACTGCCACGGCCCGAACCCCGCGCCCCATGGGCGGCGGGGGGCCTGGGCATGTCCGGGTTTCGGATGTCTCCGCCCCGGTGGCGCCTATCTGAGCGGCGGGGTCACGAACAGGCTGACGCGGATGCCGCCGTGCAGCACCGAGGGAAACGGCGCGGCAAAGGGCAGGCCCGAGGCTTTGGCGAGCCCGGCCTCGGTGGTGATCAGCGCCACGCGCCAGCCGCTGAAGCGCCTGAGGCCCTGCCCCAGCGTGCGGTAGAGCGGCGCCATCGCGCCGCGCTCGCCGATGCGGGCGCCATAGGGCGGGTTGACGATCACCAGCCCGGGCGGCCCGTCGGGCGGCCGGACGTCGGCGATGTCGGCCTCGGCAAAGCTGGTCCAGGCCGCGACCCCCGCCCGCTCGGCATTGGCGCGGCTCATGGCGATGGCGCCGGCGTCGCGATCGCTGCCATGGAAACGGGCGGCGGGCGTCACCGCCGCTCCCGCGGTGCGCATCGCCTCCCAGGCGGCGGCATCGAAGTTGGCCAGCTCCTCGAAGGCGAAGCCGCGGGCCCGGCCGGGGTTCAGCCCTGCCGCGATCTCCGCGGCCTCGATCACGAAGGTGCCCGAGCCGCACATCGGGTCGTATACCGGGCCGGTGCCGTCAAAGCCGGCCTGCCGCAGGAACAGCGCCGCCAGCGTCTCGCGCATCGGGGCGCGGTTCACCGCCGCCTTGTGGCCGCGCTTGTGCAGCGTCTCGCCCGAGGTGTCGATGCTGATGGTGACGAGGTCGTCCTCGATGCGCGCCTTTACCGCCAGCGCGGCGGTGTCGCTCACCGGGGCGCCGAGTTCCTCGCGGATGGCGGTCGCGACGCGCTGCGCCGCGGCGCCCGAATGGTAGATGCGGGAGCGGCGGCAGCTCGCCTCCACCGCCACCGGCACGTCGGCGCGCAGGACCCTGCCCCACTCGATCCTGCGGGCCCGCTTGTCGAGCTGGGCGAGGTGCAGGGCGCGAAAGCTGGCGATGCGCACCAGCACGCGGCTCGCGCCGCGCAGTTCGAGATTGGCGCGCCAGGCCTCGCGCCACGAGCCGCTGACGGTGACGCCGCCCTCGACCAGCTTCGCATCGGCAAATCCCCGCTCGTTCGCCTCGGCGTACAGTACCGGTTCGAGGCCGGGCGGGGCGGAAAGGAAGATTTCGAGTGGGTCGGTGGTGTCCATGCCGGGCTCAATAGCGGGAAGGGGGCCCCGCAGCGACAGGTTTCTTGCTCCCCCGGGGCCCCGGCCCCCGCCGGCGGCAACGGTTAACCGTCCCTGTCGAGGATCGATAAACCTCACGGTACGAAATGGGACGAAGCGGTGAGGCTTTTGCCCTTTAATGCAGGCGGGGGCAGCACTTGTCGAGCATCGGCAATGCCCCTTCCGTCTGTCTGCTGCTCCCAGGAGGGGACCCTTGCTCCGGCGCACTGAAAAGATCGTCCTCAAGGACGAACCTTCGGCCCAGGACGATGTCGCGGGCCGCACGGCCCCGCCCCGCCGCGGCCTCGGCTCGCTCCGGCCCGAGGCCGGCCAGGCGACGTCATTGGCCGAACCCGAGCCCGCCCCCCTCACCGAGGATGCCACCGCACGGCGCTGGCGCGAGGAGATCGAGCAGCAGCCGCAGATGTCGCCCGAGAACCGCCGCAACATCGACCGCTGGCGCGCCGAAGTGCTGCAGTCGGTGTCCGCGAGCGATAACGACGATCCCGTCCCGAGCCGCTGGCGGCAGCTGCTGCGGCCGCGCAACGTGGCGCTGCTCGCGGTCGCCGTGATCGCCGGCGGCACGGCCGCGTTCCTCGCCTCGCAGCAGGGCCAGCCGTCCGCCCCGCCCCCCGCCATCGTCGAGGCCGCCGCGCCCGAACCGGTCACCCAGCTGATCGAGGAGCCCAAGGTGCAGGTGCTGGTGGCGCGCACCGGCATCACCGTGGGCCAGCGCCTCTCGCCCGCCACCATGGAATGGGTGGAGTGGCCGGAGGACACGACGCGGCCCGACTTCGTGCTGCAGGCTGCGATGCCCGACGCGCTCGACACGATGAGCGGCGCCGTGGCGCGCTACGAATTCTTCCCCGGCGAGCCGATCCGCGAGGTCAAGCTCGCCCGCGCCGAACGCGGCTTCCTGTCGGCGGTGCTCGATCCGGGCACGCGCGGCGTCTCGGTCGCGGTGGGTGCGGAGTCCGCTTCGGGCGGCTTCATCCTCCCCAACGACCGGGTCGACGTGGTGCTCACCACCAGCGTGGGCAACAAGCAGGCCTCGAGCACGATCCTGCGCAACGTGCGGGTGCTCGCCATCAACAGCCAGCTCGGCGAGACGGCGGCGACGAGGCCGCCGGCGGATCGCAACAGCGGCGCCAGCGACGATGGCAGCGCCGAGGAGGAGGACAACCGTCCGGGCACGTTCTCGAGCGCCATCGCGACGCTCGCGCTCGATCCGCGGCAGGCCGAGGTGATCATCTCGGCCACGCTCAGCGGGCGTCTCTCGCTGGTGCTGCGGCCCACGGCCGATGTCGCCGACGCCTATACGGCCGAGGACCGGCAGCGGGCCACCAACGAGGCGATCCGCATGGCGAGCCCCTTCTGGGCGAACTGAGGCGGGGACGCATTAAGCCCGCGTTGACCGAACGGGCGTACGATTTTGTACAGGGCTTGGGCACTGACGGGCGGGGCAGAGTGACGGGGCAGCGGCAACGGGGGCTTAAGGCCCGGGGACTGATCGTGATGACGATGGCCGTGCTGATGGGCATGGCCGGGCTGGCGGCGACGCCCGCCGCCGCGCAGACGGTCAGCTACGATCTCAGCACGACCTCGGTGATGCGGATCAATATCCCGGTCTCGCAGGCCGTGACGGTGGTGATCTCGGATGCCGTCGGCAAGATCGTCGCCGCCGACCCGCAGATCGCCGATGCCCAGCCCATCACCGACCGCTCGCTCTACCTCGTGGGCAAGAACTTCGGCACGACGACGGTCAACCTGTTCTCCGAGACCGGCGCGCCGGTGGGCCTGCTCGCCGTGGAAGTGGGCGCCGACGTCGCCGACATCAGCCGCTCGATCAAGGCCGCCGTCCCCAGCTCCAGCGTGAAGGTCTCGACGGTCAACGGCCGCGTGCGGCTCGCCGGCACCGTGCCCGACACCGTCACCATGGACAAGGTGCTGGCCATCGTCGCCCAGTACGGCAGCCCGCAGGTCATCAACACGATGACGCTCGTCGGCGGCCAGCAGGTCAATCTCGAGGTCCGCATCCTCGAAGCCCAGCGCGATGCGGGCCGCCAGCTCGGCATCCAGTGGGGCGGCTCGATCGGCCAGGTGCAGGTGGGCATCGGCGGCGGCCCCTCGAACCCGGCCGCGGAAGCCGCGACCTTCTCGGGCTTCATGACCAACATCATCTCGGGCGGCGTCAACCTGGGCGTCCTCATCAATGCGCTCGAGGGCAAGGCCCTGGTGCGCACGCTCGCCGAGCCGAACCTGACGACGCTCTCGGGCGTCAAGGCCAGCTTCCTCGCCGGCGGCGAGGTGCCGATCCGGACCGCCGACCCGAACGGCAACATCATGCTCGAGTACCGCCAGTTCGGCGTGCTGCTCGGCTTCACGCCGCTGGTGCTCGACAACGACCGCATCCAGATCCACCTGCAGCCCGAGGTGAGCGGCATCAACGGCTTCACCTCGTCGGGCGACCCGGTCTTCAACACGCGCAACCTCAACGCCACGGTGGAGCTGCGCGACGGGCAGAGCTTTGCGGTCGCGGGGCTGCTGCAGAACGACTCGCGCCTCACGCAGAACCAGTTGCCCTGGATCGGCGACGTGCCGGTCCTCGGCTCGCTGTTCAAGTCGTCCGGCTACCAGAAGCACGACACCGAACTGGTGGTGATCGTCACGCCGCGGCTGGTGCAGCCGCTGACGCCGGGCCAGGTCGCGGCGAGCCCGCTCGACCAGACGCAGCCCGCCAACGACTTCGAGTTCTTCGCGCTCGGGCAGATGGAAGTGACGCCACGGATGATCAAGGACTTCCAGAAGGGCGCCGGCGTCGTCGGCCCCTATGGCTACATCATCGAGCTGGGAGACGGGAAATGAGCCGCCTCGCCCTTGTCGCCGCCCTCGGGGCCTGCGCGCTGGCGCTGGGCGGCTGCGCCTACGACTACCTGCAGCGCAGCGACCGGGTCGGCTATGCCGCCGGCAATGCGGTGAAGGCCAATATCGCGGCGCAGACGATCGATCCGGCCAAGGCTACGGCCTACTCCACCAAGGGGCTGGGCAAGGACGGCTATGTGGCGCCGAAGTCGCCGACCGGCGGCATGGAGGAAGCGCCGCCCCCGCCCGTCGCCAACTGACCGCGGCGCGCCTCAGGCGCGCTGCGAAGCTGCGGCGTCCCTGAGGATCTGGATGTTGTTGGCGATCACGAGGTTCTGCGGATCGAGGCTCTGGGCCCGCCGGAAGTTGGCGAGGGCCTCGCCCAGCTTGCCGCGCAGCATGAACGAGTAGCCCAGGTTGTTGTAGTACTGGGCCGTGCCGCCGGTGATCTTGTAGAGCGAGGCATAGACGCGGTCGGCAAGGTCGAAGCGGCCGAGCCGGTCATAGGAGGCCGAGAGGCCGACATAGGCCTGCGCGTCGCCGGGCGCGAGTTCCACGGCCCGCTTGTAGAAGGCGGCCGAGTGCCCGTAGTCGGCATTACGGAAATGCGCGCGCCCTTCCGAGAGCGCCCGCTCGGCGGTGTAGTCGCCGATATTGGAGAGTTCGGCGACCTCGAGCTTGCTGCTGCCGAACGCGGACTGGCCCACCGAGCTGCAGGCCGAGAGCGAAGCCGCTCCCGCTGCCAGCGCCACGGCGAACAGCCCGAACCTGACCGACCTGCCGACGCAGTGCCTCATATCCAATGCCCCCATGGAATCCGCCGTGCTATCTGGCGGGACACAACCGGCGAGCAGGCTACGCAGGGCGATGGTTACGATTGGTGAACGGCGGTGCTTGAGATGAGAGTAAGCTTAACGAGCCGTAAGCGCGGGCTCCCGCGCCACCCTGGCCGATGACGGGCGCCCCCCTCCCCCCGGGGGGAGAGGGGTCGTCCCGGCGTTCAGGCTCAGGCGCCGGTAACGCGCCAGATCACGTCGCCGACGTCGTCGGCGAGCAGCACCGAGCCATCCGGGCCGATGACCACGCCGACCGGGCGGCCATAGGAGTCCTTCTCGTCGGGCGAGAGGAAGCCGGTCAGGATCTCGCGGGGCGTGCCGTTCGGCTTGCCGTCGGCGAAGGGCACGAAGGCGAGCTTGTAGCCCGACAGGGTCGAGCGGTTCCACGAGCCGTGCTGGCCGATGGCCATGCCCTGCGGGAAGCCGGGGAGCGTACCCTCGGGCAGCCAGCAGAGGCCGAGCGAGGCGGTGTGCCCGCCCAGCGCGTAGTCGGGCGCCGTGGCCCTCGCGACCATGGCCGGGTCCTGCGGCACGCGATGGTCGACGATCTGGCCCCAGTACGAATAGGGCCAGCCGTAAAAGCCGCCGTCCTTGACCGAGGTCAGGTAGTCCGGCGGCGTCTCGTCGCCGATGCCGTCGCGCTCGTTGACCACGGTCCAGAGCGCGCCGGTGGTCGGCTCGAAGGCGAGGCCGACGGGGTTGCGCAGGCCGCCCGCGAAGATGCGGTGCTGGCCGGTGGCGAGGTCGAGCTCGAAGATGCAGGCGCGGCCTTCCTCGGCCGCCATGCCGTGGTCGCCGATGTTGGAGAGCGAGCCGACGCCGACATAGAGCTTGGTCTTGTCGGGGCTGGCCAGCAGGCTCCGCGTCCAGTGGCCGCCGGGCTTGGTGTCCATCAGCTTCCTGCCGGGAGCGGTGATCCGCGTGTCGCCGGGCTTGAAGGGGTAGGCATAGACGCCGTCGGTATTGCCGACATAGAGCGTCTCGCCGATCAGCTGCATGCCGAAGGGCTGGTTCAGCCCGTCGATGAGGGTATGGCGGACCTCGGCCACGCCGTCGCCGTCGGCGTCGCGCAGCAGCGTGATGCGGTTGGGGCTGTCACCCACCGCCCCGGCGCGCTTCATCGTGGTGAAGATGGCATAGTCGAACGGGGTCTTGATGCCGCCGGGGGTGGAGAGCGCCTCGGCGACGAGCACGTCGCCATTGGGCAGCACGTGCATCCAGCGCGGGTGGCGCAGGCCCTTGGCGAAGGCGTTGACCTTGAGGCCGGCGGCGGCGGTCGGCTTGTGGTCGCCCGACCAGCCGCGCGCGGTCGGCATCTTCAGCGTCGGAATGGCCTGCGGCTTGGCCTCGGGGATGTCGGGAGTGCCGCCATAGACGGGCGCGCGCTTCGGCTCGTTGAAGCTGCGGGCGAGGATGGCGCCGGCGCCGATCCAGGCGACGAGGCGGGCGTAAAGGTCGGAAAAGCTCATGGAACCCTCTTTCAAGTCGCGGGGAAACTAGCCCAGGCGGCCGCCGGTTGGAACTGGATTGGGCCGGCCGCGCGAGCAGGTGCGGGCCGGTCGCGAGGCGGCCGGCGCCGCCTCGCCGGAGGCGGCAGGGCCTTGCCCCGCCGCCATCGGGCATCAGGCCTTGCCGGCCTTGCGCAGGTCGGCCCAGACGTCGTCCTGCGGGTCGTAGCCGATCCAGTTGCGGCCATCCTCGAGGTCCCACGGCATGCCCGAATTGTTCGACATGCCGTTGACGACGATCGCCGGGGACGGCCACTTGCCGGCGTCGGCGGTCAGCGCCGCGAGCATCAGCCGCTCGTGGTCGCCGTTCGAGAGCCACATGTCGCGATACCACTTGGCGTTGCGCGCCAGCCCGGTCGGATCCGGCTCGCCGGCGCCGCCGCCGCCGTCGGTGAGGGTCGTTGCGAGGTTCGCGCCGCCCTGGCACCAGCCGATGCGGGTCGCGACCGCGGTGATGCGCCCGTTCGTGGCATAGGCCCGCGCCATGCAGACGCGCTCGCCCAGCATCTTGGTCGCGCCATAGGCGGCGCCCCAGCGGTACATCGCGCCGTCCCAGTAGCGCGTGCCGCTCTTTTGCGGCGTCGACATGCGCAGCTTCTCGCCCTCGGGCAGCGGCTCGTCCTTGTAGCCGCCCATCGCGTGGTTCGACGAGGCGAAGACGAAGCGGCAGGGCCTGGTGCCGCCGCCGGCGTTCTCGAGCAGGTTCGCCGTCATGTCGAAGGACTTCGCCGATTCGGCCCAGCTCGAGGTCGGAGCCGGGTTGGCCGAGGCATAATGCACGATGCCGTCGGCGGCGCGCACCGGCGCGAGCCAGCGCTCGTCACGCGGATCGGCCAGGTCGGCGACCACCGACTTCGACTTGCCCGAAGCCTCGAAGGGCTTCATGTCGATGCCGGTGATCTGCGTGACCCAGTCGGCCCGCTCCAGTGCCTGCCGCAGCTTGGTCCCCAGATTACCGGCAGCCCCGGTCACCACTACATGCATAATACAGTCCTCCTCGCGGGCCTTGGCTCCCGCCTCATGTTGTCGCGTATAACATTCCGCACGGCTGTGGCCACTACGGAGAGCAGAATGCAGATCGGCATTGTCGGGTTAGGGCGCATGGGCGGCAATATCGCCAAACGGCTGATGCGGGCGGGCCATGACGTGGCGGCCTACGACATCGACGCCGGGGCGCGGGCCGCGCTCGGCCGCGACGGGGCCCGTCCCGTCGAGACGCTGGAGGGCCTCGTCGAGGCCCTCACCGAGACGCCGCGGGCCATCTGGGTGATGCTGCCGGCCGGCAAGATCACCGAGGGCACGCTCGTCCATCTCAGCAACTGCCTCGCCGAGGGCGACATCCTCATCGACGGCGGCAACAGCTACTACAAGGACGACATGCGGCGCGCCGCCGAGTTCGCGCGGCTCGGCATCCGCTATGTCGACGTGGGCACCTCGGGGGGCGTGTGGGGGCTCGAGCGGGGCTACTGCCTGATGATCGGCGGCGACAAGGGCGCGGTCGACCATCTCGACCCGATCTTTGCCGCGCTCGCGCCCGGCCGCGGCGACATCCCGGTCACCCCCGGCAGGGAGGGGGCCGACCCGCGGGTCGAGCTCGGCTACATCCATGCCGGGCCGGCCGGCGCGGGCCATTTCGTCAAGATGATCCACAACGGCATCGAGTACGGCATGATGCAGGCCTATGCCGAAGGCTTCGACATTCTCGCCAGCAAGAACTCCGAGGTGCTGCCACCGGACCTCAGGCTCGATCTCGATGTCGCCGACATCGCCGAGGTCTGGCGCCGCGGCTCGGTGGTAACCTCGTGGCTGCTCGACCTCAGTGCGGCCGCGCTCGCCCGCGATCCGGAGCTCGAGGGCTTTTCGGGCCATGTCGCCGATTCCGGCGAGGGCCGCTGGACGGTGGAGGCCGCGGTCGAGGAGGCCGTGCCGGCCGAAGTGCTGACGGCGGCGCTCTTCACCCGGTTCCGCTCGCGGCAGGACCACAACTTCGCCGAGAAGATGCTCTCGGCCATGCGGCTGGGCTTTGGCGGTCACAAGGAGCAGAGCTAGGGTGCGGGTTGTTGTCCGGTCTTGACCGTGCAGAGCCTTGCGACCTCGCTGACCCCGGCGAGCTGGGCGGGCGTGGGCTCGGTGGCGGCGAGGTCGTCCCAGAGGTTGGCCGCATCCACCTGCTCGAGCGCGCAGGCGCAGTAGCGGGTGCAGTATTCCGCCGTGCCGCCGGTTCCGGCGCAGCTCGCGTTGCAGCTCCGCACGAACCCCTCCGACACCGACTCGACCGCCGGCATGACCGGGGCGGGCTGGACGAGGCGGGCCAGCTCGAAGCCGCCGACCAGCAGCGGCTGGTGCACGAGGTAGATCAGCAGGCTCCAGCGCCCGACGAAGGCGAGCCCGCGGGCCAGCGGTTCGCCGCTGTGGAAGGCGGCGAGCCGCTCCGCGAAGGGCGAGGCGAGGACCAGCCTCATGCCGGCAATGCCGAGCAGCACGACGCCGAACCAGGGAAAGACCGGCACGATGTCGGTCGTTTCCGGCGAGACCGGCCAGAACCCGATCCAGCCGAGCGCCCGGCTCGAGAAGACCGGATCGTTGTAGGCGAAGTTCGCGGCGATGACGGCGAGGCCGAGCACGGCGACGAGGAGCGGCGGCAGGCGCAGGAAGGCGAGCCCGAGGAGCGAGAACAGCGCGATGGCGTGCAGCACGCCGAAGAAGACGAAGTAGTCCGGAAACTGGATATAGGTCCCGATGCTGACCAGCAGGGCGGCGCCGACGAGCAGCGCGAAGCGCCGCCAGAAGCGGCGCCAGCGGATG
The DNA here is from genome assembly GCA_023430705.1 of Pseudomonadota bacterium. GTDB lineage: Bacteria > Pseudomonadota > Alphaproteobacteria > Rhizobiales > Devosiaceae > Devosia_A. The sequence continues at coordinate 9,833 of JAEYZJ010000320.1, forward strand.
CCCTTGCCGTGCCCGAGCACGAGCCCGGCGCCGACCAGCAGCAGGAAGCTCGTGAGGATCGACTTCTGGAAGATCACCCAACCCCATGCGGTGGTCACGTCGACGCTGGAGTAGCCGAAGTAGTAGAGGTCCCAGCCGAGGTGGAAGACGATCATGGCGAGGATCGCCAGTCCACGCAGGATGTCGAGCAGTTGGTAGCGCGGAGGCCGCGGGCCGCTCTGCGGATCGATACTCACTGCTGCGCCCCCCGCCGACTCAATTCCGACAATAGTGGAACCGGCCTGCCCCTCAAGCGTTGCTTGCCGTCCCCTGTCGGCAGATGCGCCCCCATCGCCGGCCGAGCCGCTCGAACCTCCCCCGTTCGGGCGGCTCTCTTTTCTTGCCGGCGCCTCTCCACCGCCTCGGATGTCGCTTCGCATCCCCCCCAAGCTCGGCTACCATTACAAGGGTTGCGGGATTCCGGCGGGAGTGGCGCGTTGGCAGATCAGGATTGGCTGCGGTTCGATTACTATCCGGCCGGCAGCGAGCTCATCACCCAGGGACGGAACGCCGGCGGCAGCCTGATGGTGCTGCGGGAGGGCGAGGTCGAGGTCATCCGCGACGGCCGGTTCGTTTCCACCATCAGGCAGCCGGGCGCCATCTTCGGCGAAATGAGCGTGCTGCTGGAGCGACCGCACTCGGCAACCGTCCGGGCCCTCACCGAGGTGCAGGTCTACGTCATCGACGATGCGCTGCGGGTGCTCGAGGCGCATCCGGCGTGGCTGCTGCAGATCGCGCGCCTGCTCGCCCAGCGCGTCAATACCACCACGGCGCAGCTCGTGGCGCTCAGGCAGAAGGAAGCCGAGAGCGAGGAGGACATCCTCGTTCTGCCCACCAACGTGCTCTCGAGCTGGGCGGACCCGCAGGTATGACGGACAAGCCGCAGCTGCGCATCACCTACTGCACGCAGTGCAACTGGCTGCTGCGTGCCGCCTGGATGGCGCAGGAGGTGCTCTCGACCTTCAGCCTCGAAATGGGCGAGGTCAGCCTCGTGCCGGGCACGGGCGGCATCTTTCAGATCCATCTCGACGGCGAGCTGGTGTGGGAGCGCAAGCGCGACGGCGGGTTCCCCGACGCCAGGCAGATCAAGCAGCTGGTGCGCGACCGGGTCGACCCGGGCCGCGACCTCGGACATGTCGACCACCCCCGGGGGCCCGCCGCGCGACATGGCCATTCCTGAACCAGGGGGCTCCAGCGCAAGGCGTTCCCGAGAATCCGGTTGAGCGCGCCAAGACTTAGCGGATAAGGTCCCCGGGCATGCCGGCAGGGGTGATAATGGCCGGCGACAAACTGTTCCGGGAGAACGCCGCCTCATGAAATCGACGCTGACCCTCGCTGCCACGATCCTCGTGGCACTTGGCTTCGCCCTGCCCGCCGCTCACGCCGAGGGGCTGCCGGACCTGGGGGGCCGGACCATCAAGGCGGTGACCGAGAACGCCTACTACCCGCTCAACTTCGCCGACAAGTCGGGCAACGGCATCGGGCTCGAGTACGACGTCATCAACGAGGCCGCCAGGCGCCTCAACGCAGAGGTCGAGTGGGGCCTGTCGGCCTGGGACGTGATGATCGAGGCGGTGCGCACCGGCCAGTACGACATCGGCGCGGACGGCATCACCATCACGGCCGAACGCGAGGAGCAGATCGACTTCACGCAGCCGTTCATCACGGTCGAGCAGTATTTCCTCGTGCGGGCCGACGAGACGCGGATCAGCGGCATCGACAGCTTCAAGTCCGACGAGAAGCTGCTGTTCGGCGCCCAGCCGGGCACCTCGGCCTTCTACACCGCGATCTACGACGTGCTCGACGGGGACGAGGCCAATCCGCGGGTCAAGCTGTTCGACACGTTCGGCGCTTCGGTGGCCGCGCTCAAGTCGGGCGACGTCGATGCGGTGATCGCCGACCAGTCCGCGGCGGCGGGCTATATCGGCGCCGATCCGGGTGCCTTCAAGCAGGTGGGCGACCCGATCAAGTCCGAGCCGCTCGGCTTCATCCTCACCCCCGGCTCCGACCTTGTCGCGCCCTTCAACGCCGCGATCGACCAGATGAAGGCCGACGGCACGCTCGACGGGCTCATCCGCAAGTGGTTCTTCGAGTACGGCGAGCAGAAGTCCTGATCCGCCCACAGGGGACGCGCCGGTCTGCGCGCGTCCCTCGCCTGATGCCCAGGACGGCTCGCTCCCAGGTTCTGTCCCGTTTCCCGTGGTGGCTGCTGGCCATCGCGTTGCTCGGGCTCATGACGCTCTGGGCGATCGTTGCCGACCAGGGCTATGCCGAGATCTTCGACGTGCTGCGCAGGGGCGTGGTGACGACGTTGTGGGTGACGCTGGTCGCCTTCATCCTCGCCTCGCTGCTCGGGCTCGTGGTGGCGCTGGCGCGCACCTCGGAAAATCCCTGGCTCAGCCAGGCGGCGACCTTCTACACCGAGATCATCCGCGGCATCCCCATTCTGGTGGCGCTGTTCTACGTCGCCTTCGTGGGCGCCCCGGCCATGGTCGCCGGCGTCAACTGGCTGCTGACCCCTCTGGTCCAGTCCGGCTTCATGGGCCCCCTCACGGTGCGGGACTTCGATTTCACCTGGCGCGCCATCGTCGCGCTCACCGTCTGCTATTCGGCCTTCATCGCCGAAATCTTCAGGGCCGGGATCGAGGCGGTGGACCGCGGCCAGATCGAGGCCGCCCGTTCGCTTGGGTTCGGCCGCTGGCACACGTTCCGCTTCATCGTCGCCCCGCAGGCGCTGCGCACGATCCTGCCGCCGCTGGGCAACGACTTCGTCGCGATGATCAAGGACTCGGCGCTCGTCTCGGCGCTCGGGGTGCAGGACATCACGCAGCTGGGCAAGGTCTACTCCTCCTCGACGTTCAAGTTCTTCGAGACCTACAACGTCGTCGCCTTCCTCTACCTCACCATGACCATCTCGCTGTCGCTGCTGGTGCGCTGGCTGGAGGGCCGGCTGCGGCAATCGCAGGAGCGATAGTTGCACGGGGCGGCACGGGTCCCCACATCACCGCCGTCGGCCCTGCAACCGGAAGCCATGCCACATGCTCACGCGCCTCGCCTCCCTCGGCCTCGCCCTCGTCCTCACCGGCGCACTCGCGGCGTGCGGCAACAACAACGCCAACAGCGACGTCGGCAAGGTCGGCGTCGACTGGACCGGCAACGACATCTCGGTCGAGGCCATCGCCGACCCGCAGGTCAAGGGCGTCATCTGCCACGTCGCCTACTTCAACCGCTCGCTGATCGACCGGCTGCAGCAGGGCAACTGGTTCGAGGACCCGTCCTATTCGGCCGTCGACTGCACCGCCAACGGGCCGATCACGATCGGCAAGATCAACACTGGCAAGGGCGGCGAGGAGATTTTCCAGCAGGCCCGCTCGCTCATCTGGAAGAGCCTGCGCGTCTCGCGCATCTACGATGCCGAGAACAACGCGCTCGTCTACCTCGCCCATGCGCGCGAACTGCAGCAGGGGTCGGGCAAGATGAGCCTCTCGGTGGTGCCCCTCAACGAGCATCAGGTGACATGGGCCAATGGAGCTCCGGCGGGCGTAGAGCAGCCCGCGCCGGCGGGAGCGGCTGCTGGCGGCATCTGAACCGTTCAAATCCCGATCAAACGCGACCTTTCCGGGCAATGGGGCGGCAACTGCGCGGGCGCGAGGCTCGGGATCGGGCGCAGGTTTGCGCCGGGGGAGGCCGAACATGACGCAGGCGACGGAACTCTTGCAGCAGCATGCCGCGATGCTCTTCGCCTGTGTGGTCCTGATCGTTGCCTTCTTCCTCATCGCCCGCCTCGCGCGGGTGAGCCAGGGGCTCTCGCTGGCGCTGGCACTCACGCCGATGGCCTACGCGGTGGCGCTCCACAACGGCCTGCTGCTCGGGCTGATCTAGGCCTCTCGCCGCCCGCTTTCCGGTCACCAGCCGTGCCGCGAAAGGCGTTGCTGCGGCTGGCCGATACGGCACAAAAACGTTTCAAGCCATCCGGTCGCAATCGCTGCCCTGCCAGTCGATATTGTGGCCCGGGCGCCGCAAGGCGCCGAGCGGCTCAGACCCGCACCAAGGAGTTCAACATGGCAATTCTCATCGGCGACGTCGCCCCCGACTTCGAGGCCGAGACCACCGAAGGTCGCATCCGTTTCCACGACCATATCGAGGGCAGCTGGGCGGTCCTCTTCTCGCACCCCAAGAACTTCACCCCGGTCTGCACGACCGAGCTTGGCTATACCGCAAAGCTCAAGCCCGAGTTCGACAAGCGCGGCGTGCGGGTGCTGGGCCTCAGCGTCGACAAGCTCGAGAATCACGCCGGCTGGGCGGCCGACATCGCCGAGACGCAGGGCGCGACGCTCAACTTCCCGCTGATCTCGGATCCCGATCGCGAGATCTCGACCAAGTACGACATGATCCACCCGAACGCGAACGACTCGCTGACGGTGCGCTCGCTGTTCGTGATCGGCCCCGACAAGAAGGTGAAGCTCAAGATCGAGTATCCCGCGTCCACCGGCCGCAACTTCGACGAGATCCTGCGCGTCATCGACAGCCTGCAGCTTACTGCCCGCCATCAGGTCGCCACGCCGGTGAACTGGCAGACCGGCGACGACGTGATCATCGTGCCCGCCGTCTCGGACGAGGCCGCGCGCGAAAAGTATCCGGAAGGCTGGAAGGCGCCCAAGCCGTACCTGCGCATCGTGCCGCAGCCGCGCGGCTGATCGGCATCCGGCTCGCGTTCGACAGGCGGCTCCCCGGAGCCGCCTGCTGCATTTCAGGGGTTGCCGCGAAGGGCCCGGTCGATCGATCGCAGCAGCATCAGCATGCGGCCGAAGCCCATCACCAGCAGCCCGCCGACCAGCGGCGTCACCGTCCAGGCCAGGGCCCGCGCCGTACTGAGCAGGTTGGCGATGAAGTCCGAACCCGGCGTGTCGAGCCCGGCGGTGAAGTTCTGGATCAGCACCGGCGCTTCGGCCCCGATCATCACCAGCGTCACGAGCGTCGCAATCAGGCCGGCGATATAGAGAAGTCCCGCAACCATCCCCGCTCTCCTCGCAATGGTTGCCGGAGAGTTAAGGAGGGCCGCCGGGCCAAGTCAACGTCACAATCCGAGTTCCGCCCTGAGCTTGAGCGTCAGCTTGGCGGCAACCAGCCGATGCGACTCGCGGATGTAGCCGGCAAGCAGGTCGTCCTCGAGCGCGCCGGGAGACACGCGCACCCACTGCCGCTTGGCGAAATAGGCCGCCTGTCCGATGCCCGGAATCTGGGTCAGCCCGTCGAAGGCGATCTCACCTACCTTGAAGACGAGGTCGCCGCTCGCGTCGGCGTTGAGGCAAAAGACCTTGCCCCCCACCTTGCCGACCAGCGCTTCCCACTGCTCATCGAGGGTCACTGCCGGCAGGCCGAGCAGGAAGTCGCGACAGCGGAGGCGCTCGTGCAGGCTCATTGCTGGCTCCTAGATCTGGTCGTGCCGCACGAGGAGCCGGGTCTTGCGTGACCGTCCGGCCCAGGCAAGAACGGCGCCAGGCACAGCCAGCACGGCCCAGCCCGGGCTCGCGAGGATGAACTCGGCCGCCGGTTCGAGCACGATGCCGAAGAAGCGTCCCGCGATGAACTCGCGGATCGCCGCGAGGCTCGGCGCATGCACCCAGGCCAGGTCCTCGGCGAACGAGGTGAACACCAGCTGGCTGGCCCCGAGCGAGCGCGTGCCGTCGATGATCAGCAGGATCAGTGCCACGCCCAGCAGCCAGGTGCCCAGCACTCTGAGGATAAGCCGCATCGAAGGTCCATTCGTCTGGGGCAGCGGTGCCGCATTCCGGCCCAACTCAGCCTCTTCTGCCATGCGCGCGGCCATTGCGACAAGCAGGATGGCGCCCGATCGGGCACAAGGCGATCTGCTGACGCTTTATCTGCCTTGCGGTCGCGCCATCGATGAGTATATTGCGCCCGCTCCGGCCGGCTCTGCCTCCGGACAAGCAGACCCCCGGGCCCCCGCGCCCGGCCGCTGCAAAAGCGGAGAGATGGCCGAGTGGTCGAAGGCGCACGCCTGGAAAGTGTGTAGGCGGGGAACCGTCTCAAGGGTTCGAATCCCTTTCTCTCCGCCAGCAGCCTCGGGAAGCCTAGAGCTTCCTAGGGTTATGAATAATCAAGACTTTTGACGGTCTCGGTGGTACACAACGGTGGTACACATGAGCCCAAGAATGTCCTCTCCCTGGAAGCACCCCAAGACCGGCGTCTATTGGCTCAGACGCCGAGTGCCGGTGCACCTCGTCCAGCTCGTCGGACGGAGGGAAGAAAAGCAGTCGCTGCGTACGAAGGACCCGGTAGAGGCCAAGCGGGCGTTCGCTATAGCGATGGGCGCGATCGAGGAGCGCTGGGCAAACCTTGAGCGTGGGTCGCGTGCGCTCAGCCCTCGCGAAGCGCTCAACCTAGCTCGCGTCTTCTATGACGGGATGCTCGACGAGTTTCGCGACCAGCCTCTGCTTCAGACGAGATGGGATGTCGAGGTCGGAGCTACCTGCTTTGTGCCCGTTGCCCCATCAACGCCGGTGAACCTTGCCGTAGACGAACGCGAGGTACGGCGGACCATTATGGAGAATTGGTGTCGCGAGTTCGCCCGGCATCGCTTGGCTCAGAATGGGATCGCTATAACCGCCGAGAACGTCGAGGTACTCGGGCGATCCATCTGTGGCGCGTTACAAGCCGCGGCCATTGAACTGAAGCGCATCTCTGCCACTCCAGCATTCGGTCGGCCGACAGAGAAAGCGCTACTGCCAACCGCAGCGGCAGGCGACCAGAAGGCATCGGTTCCGCCGAAGTCGGTGCCGGCTAAGGACATCTTTGACGGGTGGGCTGCAGAGCGTCGCCCGAACCAGAAGACACTCTACTCCTACGAACGTGTCCTTGCGGCGTTCATGGCGTTTGTTGGGACTGACGATGTAGCGGCCGTGACGCAGAAGGATGTGGCCGCATGGAAGGCAGACATGCTGAGCAAGGGCCTAAGCGCCAAGACGATTGCCGCTAGCAAGCTCGGGGCTGTGCGGGCGGTCTTTCAGTGGGCAACCGACAATGGGGTGATCTCCGAGAATCCGTTCTCGAAGGTGTCAATTACCGTCAAGAAGAAGCCGGGCGAGCGGCGTAGAGGGTATAGCGACGACGAAGCTGCCCTCGTCTTGAGGGCAGCCGAAAAGGAAGAGAGTGCTCACCGGCGCTGGGTGCCGCTGCTTTGCGCTTACACCGGAGCGCGGGTTTCCGAAGTCTCGCAGTTGCGGAAGGAAGATGTGACCAAGCACCAGGGTATTTGGTGCCTTCAATTGACCCCGGAAGCAGGTAGTCTAAAGAACGCCAGCTCTGAGCGTGTCATCCCCCTCCACCCCCGGGTCGTCGATGCCGGCTTCGTGAAGTTTGTCGATAAGTTAGCGGCTGGACCGATCTTCTCTGAGGTCCCCCCGGATCGGTTCGGAGTGCGCGGCGGGAACATGACGAAGCTCGTGTCGAGATGGGTGCGCGATGAACTGCACATTCGCGACCCTCGCCTTGCCCCAAGCCATGCCTGGCGACACCGTTTCAAGACATTGTGCCGCCGGCACGGCGTTTCATCAGACATCGGCGATGCGCTGACTGGCCACAGCGCGCGGACAGTTGCAGATACTTATGGCGCCTTCGAGGTTACGGCTCTTTATCGGGAGCTTTGCAAGCTGCCCTGAGGTTGGCTTGCCGAACATTTCGAGGAGGCCCCGCTTACGATGCGTGTTTGCCGAGGCCTCGGAGTTGTTCGGGGCCCTGCGCTTCCACATGAGCAGGGCAACTCCCAATTGGTGAATCGCCATGGCTCGGTTGCACAGGTCTGGTGATGACTGAAAAGCTCTCTAGAAGTGGCGCGCGACTAGTGCATTATGGAGCTTTGCCTATCGGACAAGTGGATTGTAGTTCACTTCAGACAAGAAACCGGAGCGCCTTCCAGCCCACCTTCCCGTTGTTCGCTTTGAGCAGTACAGCTCGTACAGCTCGCACAGTTCGTTCCTCGACCTCGCCGTCGGCGATTTCCTTTGCCAGATGGGGCGGGATAAAGACGTCACCTCGAGGATTGCGAAGGAAGGCGAAGCTGTTTCCTTCGTGCCTCTCGATCCGACCTGTTACGTTCTCGCAGAATCCCGGGATCACTTCGGCCTCCGCCCGCTTCCAGTCGGTCGGCTTCTCGGCCGGTCCGGTCCTTCCGATCTCGATGATAGTGCCGGGCTCGACCGCGGCGATTTCCGGGAAGCGTCCGTGGGGCATCGGACACCCACTCTCCACGCCAGTCGCGACATAGGTGAGGGCCATCCTCTCGTTGATGTGCTCGACCACGCCCAGCGAGTAAATTACGGACCTCGCGTCAAGCTCCGCGATCAGTCTTCTTGCCTCGCTCGCGGCCTTCGGCGGAGGCATTGGTCGATCCGTTTCTACCTCACGCTTATACCAATCGCTCTGCAGCAGCCGCGATAGTTCCGTAGGTGTCCTGAAGCTATGCTCTTCTCGATAATCCGCCGCTAGGCGTGCCTGGAAGGTCGCTTCGGGGAACCTCTCCTGGGTTGCCAAGAGCTCGGCAAGCCGGATCCGGACGCGCGCGACCTCCTGCTCCTCCCGTGCCAGTTCTGTGGCATGGACATAGCACACCACGGCCCTCTCGGGTTGCGTCTTCTCCAGTATCTCGCCGAGCAGCGCCCACGGCCAGGCGGCCCTCGACTGCCTCTGTAGAATCGGGGCGAGACGACGCACCGCGTCTTCGAGCCGATCCTCGCTCAGATCGATCTTGCACTGGTAGTAATTGAGCCACTGGTCGTTCGGATCGTCTGCGAGCGCTTGTTCCAGGATCGAAAGCCCCCAACGGACGGGATCGGAGTCCCGGCGCCCCTCAGCCGCGCCGGATGCAGCCTCGCGAGCAACAGCACGCGCGAACCGCTGCTGCAAGCTATCGACTCTCCTGCCGTCATCGGTAACGAACGGCCTCCGGTCCTCGGCCGGGAAACCGTCGATGCCGGCCCATTGCGCGAAAGCGAGAAACTCCGGCCATTGGCGCGAGACCTTTCCGGCAAGGCGCAGCATCTGCGAGAAGGCTGTATCGCCGCGGAGGGGAGCGGCCATCTGCGAGAATTCTCGCATGCAAGGCGAGATGCGGCTGGCCATCGCGGGATCGGAGATACGCTTACGCTCGTGGTCCTCCACGATCTGTTTGGCCTGATCGTAGAGCACCCAAGCGTAGGCCCGCAAAAACCAGACGTCTTCCTCACGCCCCGAAAGACCCGCGCGGGCTGCTTCCAGCGCCTCTGCGGATCTGCCTGCACGACGAAGTCCGAGAATCTCCCTTGAATCCATTGTCCTAGTCTTGCAGGCCTTTCATGGACCGCCGAACTTCGCTGTACAGCCCAGCGCTCGCGCCTGGCCCCCCGACCTCTTGCGCTGCATTCCAGGTCTTGGAACCGTCGTAGGTGAAATCGATGTCGCCGCGCCGAGAACCATCCGCAAATGAAACTCGTAGCCGATACGGCATCAGCTTGAAAGATGTGCGGCGGATCTCACCGCCCTCAAGCGACGCGTCGAGGCGCTTTAGGAAATCCGCTACGAACGCGTTCGGTTCTTCTCGCTCACCAGTATTCTCCAGCGCGTCGAAGGCAGACAGGGCCTCAGCGAGCAGGCTCTCGTCCGACCGTGTTCCAGGCGTGGGTCCAAAGCGGCGAAGAATATTCCTGCCATTATAGTAATATTGTAGTTCGGCCGTTACCCCTCCACGAGCCAAGATGTAGCGCTCACAGTATTCGAGATGCCTCAGACTCGCGACATCGATGCCGAGCGCGGACCAACATTCTCGAAGCTGTCGATGCCGCGGCAGCAGTCTCGCCGTAGCAGGCGAAAAAGAGAAGCGGTCCCAATCGGGATCGCGTTCCGCGGCCTCCACATCGCCGACGCCGACAACCTCCTCGTCGCCATCAATCTCGCCCCACATATCCGCCGAAATTGCGTCGAATTCAGGCGGCTCGACGACGTACAATCGGCGTTTGGCCCGAGTTAGGGCGGTGTAGGCCCAACGGAAGAAGGCGCGGTTTCGGACGCCTCCCACTCCGGCGAAGTCCACCAGCACCGTGTCCCACTCGCCTCCCTGCGCCTTGTGGCATGTCATGGCGTAGCCGTATTTTACCTGAACTGCGTTGAAATATCGGTCAGATCTGAGATGCTTGGCGAACTCACTGGATCTCGGCTTCAATTCCGGGTTTCGCTGGCGGAAGTGGACGAGGAGCGCTCGTTGCTCGAGGGGGGTCAGTTCTCGACCTGGCGAGTCGAGAAGGTTCTCGAGTATTAGACAGCGCTTCCTGATAACGCTCCCGTCGGCCTCTCGGTAAGCGACGGTTGCATCGCGGAAGTAGAGTTCGACGACGCCCCCGCCTCTAACCGATACAGAGGCGCGTTCGCCAGACGTCCCTGCGTCCAGGACCTTGACAAGATCGCCATTGCGCAGGTCGACCGAGTGGGCGTTGCGGTTCACGAGGAGAAGGTCGTCGACTTGGACGGGGTATCCTGCGTTGCCCCAAAGCCGCTCGCGGATGCCGCGATTGTATTCCAGCGCCGTGGCATTAGACCGTACCACGACCACGCTCGAGCTGCGTGACCGCACGTTACGCTCGAGGACGTCGAAGGCGACCTCGGATTCGATGCGGACGATCTCTTCGCCATCCGGCTGCAATGAGAAGGTATTGAAGGTCTCGGCCGCGATAGCCTCACGTATTGCGGTGGCCCGCTCTAGGATAGCGCTGCCCTCGCGTTGGCGCATCACCTTGCCGAGCTCGAACGTCGATACGGTCAGCCCGAACTCGGCCTTAAGGCGCTGAGGTGAAAGGGCTGGCGACTCTTCCTCTCCTACCGGCGGCAACTGAGCGAGATCGCCCACGAAGACCAGCTTGACGAGCCGATCATCGGAGCCCGCTCTCCGCCGTGATCGCGCGAAGGTCACGATGTCCTTGAGAAGACGTCCAGATCCGAAGCGGACTACGTCGCCGTAGGCCTCGCGGTCGCCAATCAGAGATGCCTCGTCGACAACGAGAACCGACATGGCCGGCTCGTCCTCCGTGAGGGGAAAGAACCACCGCAGGCCAGGGTCATTCGGGGCCTCCGCGTCCTCGTTCACTTCAAGCCGGTCTAGCGCATAGATGATGCTGTGGATCGTCTTGGCTCCCACATCCATCCCGGTGGCCTGCGCAACCTTATTCCCAAGAATCCTGGCTGCGCGTCCCGTCGGCGCCGCTAGCGCGCAGGAGAGGTTCATATCCGCGACGATCTCGACGAGCCTCCCGATTATCGTCGTCTTGCCGGTTCCGGCGCTTCCTGCGAGGACGAGAACGTCGGCGGCATCGTTTTCGAGGAACTGTCGGACTGCTTCGGCGGCCTTGTTTTGTTCCGGTGTGAGTTCGATCTGCATTTGTGCTGCCTACCAGATGAGACTAAGGCGCGCACGCCTGCTCTCAAACACTGACGTGAGCAAGTATATGATGCAATGAAGTTTTTGCAGGTCTCCTAGGAGCTTTGCCTGAAGTAAGAGGCAAGGATTTCCGTGTTCGAGATGTGCGTGACGTTGCCATGCCCGAACCCAAACGCTCGAGGCGTCTGGCACAAGCGCTGAAAAAAACGAAACCGTCGGGCCATCGATGACACTGTTGGCGGCCCGAGGTGGCTCTTGAGCTCATCGTCACGTGGGTCTCTACTGAAGTTGCCTATCTTGGTACATGGCGGCCGCGATGTTGCCGATCATTATGGTGATCTCGTTTGGGCTCATGGTGTAACCGTCCTCAGCCCAGCCAACGATATGGAATCCAGGGCCGGACACGCCCGCCGGGCTCGCATCGGCAAGGTAGTTGAACCGAACAGCTCCCTCAGCGATGGCGCCGGTCAGCTCGACGGGGATCGTGTAGCGCATGACCCAGCCGCGATTGTCGTTGGAGCGATCCCAAATGACCTTGCCGTCGAAAAGCTCAAGGCGTTTGACGAGCTGTGCCGCGCTGACGCCGACCGAGCCGGTCATCTGTGGGTAGATGAGCGGAGCGTTGAGGACGTTCGCAGTGGGCTGAGCCTGTCGGCCGAAAGGAAGGTCGAATGGCAGTTTCGGGATGATACCGAAATTGCCGGTCCCGCCGGCATAGATGAAGAGCGCTAGCAGCTGCGTTAGCGGTACGCCTCATACAATTGGTACTGGCTGAAGAGTGCGGCACAGGCGAGCGCCTGTCCCACGCTTCGTTGTAGCCCGGAGCGCCGACGCTGGTGGCGTCGTATTCGAGAACGGCGATCTCGGCGATTGCCGTTTCGACTTCGTCGATCGGAACGGTGTCTGGGGAACTTGCGAGGAGCGCCTGCCTAGCGTCAGCCTGAGTTCAGCGACCTTGAGACCGGCGATGAGATCGATTTGGTAGTTTGCTGGTAGGGTGCGCCCCGCCGCCTGAGAGCGCTCAATGGTCTGCCAACAATAGGTCTCGACCCGAAGCGTGCAGTCGAGCAACTGGCCGACAAGCTAGGGGTTCGATCGCACAATTGTCGGCAGCCGGTCTTGGGCCAGGCTGCCGGTGCTGAGGAGGAGCA
>JAEYZJ010000344.1 GCA_023430705.1 Pseudomonadota bacterium
TTTCCGCCTTGATGACGTCCGCATGCGTCAATGCCCCTATAGGGGGCCAAGACGGGGGTCGTCGTTCCGTGGCCCGCCATCAGAATACGAGGCGGGCGGTTTGGTTGCGTCGTGACGACGTTATGCCGGCGCTAGTGTTGCAGCCGCGCATCCCTGAGCGGGCGATCCAGCCCGCGGCGGGCTTCTCCGGCCATGCGCACCAGCGTCTTGTGCATGTCTTCCCGGGCACTCAGTTCGGTGTCGAACCAGGCGCGGCGCACGTCATCGCCGTCAACCAGATCAATTCCCTCGGCATCGATTCCGACCAGCCGCCAGTTGCCGGCCGGCGCCTTGGCGAAATACTCCGCGTAAAGGCCGACCGCCTCGGCATGGTCGCCGTTCATGTGCTCGATGGCCCCCGCTTCCGCCGCCGCGAGTTCGGCATTGGCCGGGATGGTGTTGATGAGGTTATCTTTCGTGAGGTCGAAGGCCTTGCCGAAGCCGCCGTTGAGCGCGGCATGCCTGACCTCGAGCCGGAAATAGCGGAAATCACCGAGGCCCGAGTAGAGCTGGGCCTTGGGCTGGTGGGCGATGTAGCGCCGCTCGAGCCGCTTGTGCTCATCGCCGTCACGCTCGACCTCGCGGGCCTCGCAGGCGATCGAGAGGCGCGCATGGGCCAGCGGATCGCCGCGCCCCGGGTTGCCTACGAGCAGGCTGCAGCGCGGATCGGCGAGCAGCGCCGGCGTATGCGCGGCGAGCCGGGATATGAGGATTACGGGCGTGCCGTCAAAGTCCGTCGACAGCCCCACCCGCGTCGCGAGCGGCCAGCCGGTGCCGGGCTCGATCGTTGCGAGCGCCGCCGAGCGCGCCGTCCGCATCAGCGTCTTCGCCTGCCGCACCGCCTCCGGCGTCGTCTCGAGCCGGACGTCCTTGCTGTCGGTATCGTCTTGCATCACTTGTCTCCAAAAGGCAGGCCGAAGGTCCAGCTGGATTTGCCCGTATCCGGCGGAATTGGGGGGTAGGGCGCCGCCCGGTTGACCGCAGCAACGGCCGCGGCGTCGATCGCGGGATCGCCGGAGCTGTCGAGCACCGTGACGCTGAGCACATTACCACCGGGGCCGAGTGCGAAGCGCAGGATTCCGCGTCCGCCGCGTCGCGTCGCGACTTTCCTCACGGCGCGGTTCACCTTGGCCTGCACCTGGCCTTCATACTTGCTGGCCGCGGCGCTGCCGCCGTCGTCCTTGCTGCCCCGGCCCCCGCCCGACCTGGCGCTGGCGCGCGTATCGGCTTCGGCCGCTCCGCCGTTGCCGAGATTCGCCTGCTTGCTGGGCGGCTGTTTTTTCGGCTTCGGCTCGGCCTTCTTTTCCGGCTGTTCCCGTGGCTTTGCCGCCTCGGCCGTCTCGACGGGAGCGCGCCTGAGGCGCGGCATCGGCACCGGGGCGGCCTCGGCCTCCTCGACGATCTCCTCGGGCAGCGGCGCGAGGCTCGCTTCCTGCACCGGCGCGTCGGCCAGGGCCGGCGTCACGGTGTCGGCTACGACGGCTGCCGTCTCGCTCGTGACCTGCGGTATCGCCGCCTCGACCGGCTGGACGCTGTCCGCCAGGGCCACCAGCACGGCGGCAGAGGCCTGGTCCTCGGCCTCCGCTTCGATCACTTCCGGCTCGGCCGTCGCGACCGCAATGTCCTCGACAGGCTGGACCGGCTCGGGCTCGCTGGCCTCGACGCTTTCGACTGTCGCCGGCACTTCCATGGCCTCCTGCTCCGCCCCGGCAGAGACGAGGTTCTGGCTGGTCTGCGTCACCACCTCGCTGGGGTCGGTGGAAACCATCTCCATCGAGATGATGCTGACCGAGACCGATTCCGCGTCGCTCTCGTCGACGGCCGAAGGCAGGCCGATGGCGGCCCATGCTCCGGCGATGAGGCCGAAGTGAATGAGCGCCGATGCCGCCATGGCCTTCTTCACGTCAGCCCTCGCGTTGCCTGGTGATGAGCCCGATACGGGCGTAGCCGGCGCCGGAAAGCTCGCCCATCACTTCCATGATCAGGCCGTAGTCGGCATCGGCATCACCGCGCAGGTAGATGCGCTGTTCCTTGCCCGCGTCCCCGGCCCTTGCGGCTACCGAGGCCAGCAAGGTGTCGAGCGTGACCGGGTCCTCTCCCAGATAGATCTCGCCGCCGGCGTTGATCGAGACTGTCAGTGGCTTGGCGCTGTCCACCTTCATCTCCGGCGCGCTGGTCTGCGGCAGGTCGACGGGGACCCCGGTGGCGAGCAGCGGTGCGGTGACCATGAACACGATCAGCAGCACCAGCATCACGTCGACCAGCGGCGTCACGTTGATGTCGCCGATCGGCGCGCGCGCACCGCGTCGTCCGCGTCCGCCCTGCATGGACATGCCCATCAGGCGTTGCCCCGTGCGTCGAGCTGGCGCGACAGCAGCACCGACACCCGGTCGGCGAAGGCCTCGAAGCGGGCAATGATCCGGCCCGCGTCGCTGGACAGCTTGTTGTAGGCGATCACCGCCGGAATGGCGGCCAGCAGGCCCAGGGCCGTGGCGAACAGCGCCTCCGCGATGCCCGGCGCCACCACGGCGAGGCTGGTGGACTTGGCCGCCGCGATCGAGGTGAAGGCGTTCATGATGCCCCACACCGTGCCGAAGAGACCGACGAACGGCGCCGCGCTGCCGACCGTCGCGAGGAGCCCCAGGTTACGGTCGAGCTTTTCGCTCTCCTCGGCCACGGTGGTGTCGAGCACGATGCGCAGCCTCGCCTGCAGCCCTGCCGGGTTCGCCGCGTTTGCCGCATGCGAGCCGTTCCATTCCTCCATGGCCGCGGCGAACAGTGCTGCAAGCCCGTTGCGCGGCGCGTCCTTCAGACGCGCATAGATCGCTCCCAGGGGCTCGCCCGAGGCGAAGATCCTGTCGAAAGCCTTCATCTCCCGCTTGGCCCGCGCATAGGCGGCAGCCTTGCTCAGGATCACGGCCCAGCAGGCGACGGAGGCGAACAGCAGCCCCAGCATCACCGCCTTCACCACCCAGTCCGCCTGCATGAACAGGCCGAACATCGACATGTCGTGCGCCGCCGCGGCCACCATGGGCTCCACGCCCTCGATCACCGTTTCCATCAGACGCCGAACTCCACCTGACCGAGGCGCGACGACGTGTCGAGCGCGCCGTAGCAGCTGGCCGGGTCGAGCCCTTCGCCCTCACAGGCCGTGATGTCGTTGATGAGCACCCGGCTCAGTGCGTCGCATCCCACCTGGCCGATGTCGAACTGGAGCACCCGCGTCTTGCCGTCCGGCATGGCCTTGAACTCGAGCGACACCAGCCGCTCGATGCCGCCGCCCGCGCCGAACAGGGCGATCTCGAACGCCGAGCGGGTCACCTCGGTCCCGAGCCGGTTGGTCGCAAGGAACGTGATCCGGCACCCGGTCTCGCTCGGCGTGAGCGCGTTGAGCTCCAGCGCGAGCGTAGGGGCGGGCCCGGTCGGTGCCGTCGTCTCTTCGGCCAGCGCCGGAGAAGCGGCGAGCGCGGCCGCGAGCATGAGGGGGATGAGGCGCACGGTCGTCTCCTACTTGTTCAGAACGAGCTTGCCCTGCCGCGTGATCCGCAGCCGGTAGGTCAGCCCCTGGTGGACGATGGCGATCTCGTTGAGCCCGCCGAACAGTTGCTCGCTGGTGAACACCGGCTGGCCCGGTAACACGTCGAGGGGCCTTTCCCCCTCCGGTAGCTCCTCCAGCTGCTTGAGCTCTTCCATCCGTACCTTCGTCCGTCCGCTCGTATAATATGACCGTGATTATCATAATTCCGGCCGGGCGCAAGCCGTGGCGCCTTGCACGCAGGGGCGAACTGCGTTCCTGTGCAGTGCCGGCATGTTGAGCCTGCGTCGTTCCTCCGGGTGCGCGATGGACCTCTCCACCCTCAGCTCCACCGACCTGCTGATGCTGGCGGCCGGCCTCGTCGGCGCCTCGATCCTCGCCGGCACGGTCGCCGGCCTGCTCGGCGTGGGCGGCGGCATCGTCCTCGTGCCGGTGCTCTACTGGCTGTTCACGCTCGTGAACTTTCCCACCGGACTTACCATGCACATGGCCGTCGCGACCTCGATGGCGACCATCATCGCGACCTCGACGTTCTCGATGCGGGCCCACCACAAGCGCGGCGCCGTCGATCTGGAACTGGTGCGCCGCTGGGCCCCGGCCCTCGCCCTGGGAGCGCTGGCCGGGGGTCTTGCGGCCCGCCTGTTCGAGCCAGCCGTGCTCACCGGGATTTTTGGCGTGGTTGGCCTGCTCGTTGCGGGCAACATGGTGCTGCCGAGGCCGCTGGTGATCGCCGACCATATGCCGGCGCGTCCGGTGCAGGCGGCTATGGCCGCCGTCATCGGCTTCATATCGTCGTTGATGGGGATCGGCGGTGGTACGCTCGGAGTCCCGGTCATGGCCGCGTTCGGCTATCCCATTCACCGCGCCGTCGGCACCGGCGCCGCCTTCGGCGTCGTCATTGCGGTGCCTGCCGTCATCGGCTTCGTCGTCTCGGGCTGGGACGTGCCGGGCCTGCCGCCGCTGTCGCTGGGCTATGTCAGCCTCGCTGCCGCCGCGATCATCCTGCCCTTCACAACCAGCTTCGCGCCGCTCGGCGCCCGCCTTGCCCACGCGCTCGAGCCCGAATGGGTGAAGCGCGCCTTCGCCCTGTTCCTCTCCGTCACCGCCGTCCGGATGCTGCTCAGTACCTTCGGCAGCTAGGCGATGCGGCCGAACCACCAGAGCGACAGTCCGGCCGCCATGGCGGCGAGCAGGCCGCCGACTCCGGCAAAGAGAAAGGCGATCTCCGTCAGCTTCTTCTCGCTGATCAGCCGCGTCGACAGCGACTTGTAGACCTCGGCGAGGTCGGTGGCGCTGGTGGCCTCGTAATACTCGCCGTCCGTCGAATCGGCGATCGTCTTCAGCGTCGTCGCATCGAGCTGCGCGCGCATGGAGCGACCGCCGAAGTCCACCACGTCGCCGCTGGGCGAGCCGAAGCCCACCGTATAGACCCGCACGCCATAGTCGCCGGCGAGTCGGCCGGCCGCGATCGGATCCGGGCCTGTCGTCGTTGCACCGTCGGTCAGCAGGATCACCACCGCGCTGTCGAACGAGCCCGGCTCGACCGGGATGTGCTTGACCGGCGGCGTGGCCGACAACAGCCCGTCGGCCTGGCCGGTCTGCTCCATCCCTCCGCCGAGGCTGTTGCCGAAGCTCGGCAGTCCCATGAGGTCGCGCGGATCCTCGCCTTCCATCGAGAAGGTCTCGTCGGGAAAGATGGTCTTGAGCGCGACCAGCACGCCCGAGCCCACCGCGGTTCCCCGCCTGAGGTCGAAAGTGTCGATCGCCTGGTACAACGCCTCGCGGTCGATGGTGGGCGCCTGCACCAGCACGGCCGCCGCCGCGAAGGCCACGATGCCGATCTGCACGTCGGCCGGCTGGTTGCGGATGAACTCCTTGGCCGCCTGCTGCGCCGCCACCATGCGCGACGGCTCGATATCGCGCGCCCGCATCGAGCCGGAGACATCCATCGAGAGGATCACGGTCGCCCGCGACGAGGCGAGCTCGACCACCGCAGCGGGCCGCGCCACCGCCACGATCAGCACCGTGATCGCAAGCAGCAGCAGGGCAGGGGGTACGTGCCGGCGCCAGCCGACGGACTTGCCCATGGCCTGCTTGACCAGGGAGAGGTTGGCATAGCGCACCGCAGTCCTCTTGCGCCGCCGCATGAGCCAGACATAGGCCGCCACGAGCACTGGTACGAGCACCAGCAGCCAGAGCATGTCCATCCAGATGAAGGTCATCGCGTCACCTGCCTATCCGCCCGCCGCCACGGTTGACTGTCCGCCCCCGCCGAGCCGCGACTGCACCTTGCGCATGTTGGCAAAGCGCAGCACCGCATCGACCAGGTCGTCGGTCGTCGAAAGTTCCAGTACGTCGAGGCCCGCCGCGAGGAACCCATCCAGCAGGGCCGCCTCGTTCCGCTCCGCCGCCGCCGCGAACCGCCGGCGAAAGCCCCGGTCCACGGTGTCGACATACATCTGCTCGCCGCTCTCCGAGTCCTGGATCAGCAGCATGCCGATGTCGGGCAGGGCGGTATCGAGCGGGTCGAGGAGACGCACCGCGACCCCCTCGTGTCTCTGGCCCAGCTGGAACAGGTCGCGCTCCCACCCCGGGCGCGACACGAAGTCGGAGACGACAAAGCAGATGGAGCGCCGGCCGATCACCTGCACCGAGCGGCCGATGAAGGCTCCGAGATCGGTTTCGGGCGAGCGCAGGAGGCGCGGGTTGGTCATCACCTTGTCGACGATGTGCAGCACGTGCCGCCGCCCGGTGCGCGCCGGCACGATGAAGTCGGACCGCCCGTTGAAGAGGATGGCGCCCACCTTGTTGCCACGCCGCGACAGCAGCCGCGACAGCACCGCGACGAACTCCGTCAGCACCTGCCGCTTGGTCACGTCGGTAGAGCCGAAATCGACCGAGGGGGAGAGATCGAGCAGGAACCAGGCGGACACGTCGCGATCTTCGTTGTAGACGCGCACATGCGGCACCTGGGTCCGCGCGGTCACGTTCCAGTCGATATGGCGGACGTCGTCATAGGCCTGGTACTCGCGCAGGTCGGCGAAATCGAGCCCGAAGCCCCGGAACAGCGTGCGGTAGTCACCCTGCAGCAATCCGTCGAGCCGGCGGATCACCGTCCATTCGAGGCGGCTCAGCAGCTTTTCAGCCTGTTGCGGCGATGCGGACATTGGATTCCAGGGGTTTGGCAGGGGCCGGGATCGCCTTCAGCACATGCGCGACGATCTGGTCGGGGGTGATGGATTCCGAGACCGCCTCGTAGCTCAGCACCAGCCGGTGGCGCAGCACGTCGGCAGTGATGTCGAGGACGTCCTCGGGGAGCACGTATTCGCGCCCGCGCAGGAAAGCCAGCGCCCGCCCCGCCTCGATCATGTTGATGGTGGCGCGCGGGCTCGCGCCGTAGGTGATGAACCGGGCGATCTCGCCGATGCCCGCGGCATCCGGGTTGCGCGTCGCCGCCACCACCTTGACCGCGAACTGGATCAGCGAGGGATCGACGAACAGCTGCCGGCACCGTGCCTGCAGCGCCACCAGCTGCTCGGTGGTCGCCACCCGCGTCACCGCCTGCATGAGGCCGGTGACGCGCGAGACGATGACGAATTCCTCTTCTTCGCTGGGATAGCCGACGAGGACCTTCATCATGAACCGGTCGACCTGCGCCTCGGGCAACGGGTAGGTGCCCTCGGTCTCGATCGGGTTCTGCGTGGCCATCACGACGAACGGGTTCGGCACCTTGTGTGTTTCGCCCGCGATGGTGACCTGGCGCTCCTGCATCACTTCGAGCAGCGCGCTCTGCACCTTCGCGGGCGCGCGGTTGATCTCGTCGGCGAGCAGCAGGTTGCCGAACACCGGGCCGAGCGATGTCGTGAACTCTCCGGTCTTCTGGTTGTAGATGCGGGTCCCCACGAGGTCGGACGGTACGAGGTCGGGGGTGAACTGCACCCGCTTGAACGTGCCCTGGATCACATCGGCAAGCGTGTTGACGGTCAGCGTCTTGGCCAGTCCCGGCACGCCCTCCACCAGCAGGTGGCCCTTGGCGAGCAGGGCGACCAGCACCCGTTCGAGGAAATGGTCCTGGCCGACAACGACCTTTTTGACCTCGTAGAGCACCTGTTCCATCAGCGTACCGACAGCGGCGCCTGAGTCTCTCGATGTCTCGTCCATTTTCTCCGTCGGGGTTCGAGGAACGTTACGTCAAAGCGGATTCTCTCCTGCCGCCGAGGCGGCGCTTTCGATCGGCACGGCAAAGCCGATGCCGGCAAATGTCCTCACGCCCGAGGGGTTGAGGATCGCGGTGACGATGCCCACCACCTCGCCGTTGGCGTTGACGAGCGGTCCGCCCGAGTTGCCGGGGTTGGCCGCCGCGTCGAACTGGATCAGATGCTCGAGCTTGCGCTCTCCGTCCTGCGCCAGCGCTCGTTCGAGACCGGAGACAACGCCGGCCGAAGCCGACGGGCCGACGCCGAACGGGAAGCCGACGGCGACCACGGTGTCGCCCGGGTTGAGGCTCGAGCTGTCGGCCAGCGTTGCCGGCTTCAGGTCGTCGGGAATGGTGAACGGCCGGATGATCGCGAGATCGCTGTCGGGGCGCGCGCCGACCATCATGGCGCGCGATTCCGTGCCGTCGGCAAAGGTCACGCGCAGTTGCCGGGCCGCCCCGGCGACATGCAGGTTGGTAAGGATCGTGCCCTGGTCGTCGATCACGACCCCCGTTCCGACGGCGGTGAACTGTTCGTGGAAGTCCTCCTCGAGCTTGCCGCCCTGCGGGTTCTCGGCCAGGGGCTTGTCCATGTCCGGCTTCGGCGCCAGGAAATCCTGCGCCTCCTCGTAGCCGTCGACGCGAACCACGGACCCGATGATGTTGGCGAAGGCCTGCGACTCGACCGAGGGTCCGAGCGGGCGCTCGTCCACGACCTTGTTCACGGCGTTGATGAACTGCCAGTCGCTGATCCGTTGCGGATCGGGGGTGAGGAGGTCGTAGGCGCCGATCAGCAGCAGCGTCACCGCGGCGCCGACCCCGACCAGCACCGGTCCCTGCCGGCGTTGGTAGAGGCTTGCCCACCAGGCCCCGAGGCGTTTCCTCAGCGAAGGTTGCTGCGATGGATCGGGTGTGTCGAGATAGACCGGCTGGGCGTCGGCCGAGGGGTTCATCGCGGACCAGACGCCGGTCCGCGGTCTCTGTGACCTGCTATAAAGCGGTCGCCTCCTGGCCATCAAACGCTCCCGCGCTCAAGTTCACCTATCCCCTCCCTCGCAACAGTGGAGGCTAGAGAGGCATGCGGGGGCTGCCAAGCGTAAATGCACCTCTATTTGGAGTGATCTCCGAATTGTGAGGGATAACTTCCTCTCAACTGCGCCTTGACTAGGTCGAGCGCACCGCTGTCGCGCGGTTCATTTCCTGAGTGCGCGTAAGCACATAGGCGAGAACCAGCAGCAGGGCCACGCCACCGCCCAGCAGCAGCGTGTCGAGCCAGAAATCAGCCTTAACGCCAGCCTTCACAGTTTGGAGCAAAAGGCTGAGGACCGTGCCTGCGGCGAACACGGCGAGCCCTTGCCGGCCCATCAGGCGCAGCGGCGCAGTCCATCGGCTGGCCGCGATCTGCCGCATCCCGAGTACCGAGGCCAGCACGTAGAACAGCGCCAGCGCATGCAGCAGCCGGGGCAGGGCGAGGAAGGTCTTGTCGAACCAGGTGACGAAGAAGGGCAGCCCGAGCCGGCTGAGAAAGCCCAGCGTCTGCAGGCCCGCATCGCCGATCGGTTTGATCTTGATCCAGGCGAGGACGAAGACGACGAAGGCGAGGCAGAGGCCGAACAGCAGCGGGCTGCGCGGCACGAAGCGCCCGCCCTGCTTCATCGCCATGCCCGACAGCAGCCCGACGACGAACAGCAACTGCCACGACAGCGGGTTGAAGAACCAGCCGCCCGGCGTCGGATAGTTCGGCAGGTTCAGCCGGAAGTACCCGGCAACGAACCAGAGCGCGATCGAGCCGAGCAGCGTCGCTACCGGCCAGCGCAGGCCGAGCAGTATGACCGCCGGCGTCACCAGCAGCAGGGTCATGTAGAGCGGCAGGATATTAAGGTAGCCCAGCTGGTGCGTCAGAAGCGGCAGCCCGACCATCGTTTCGAGCGGCTTGGCAAAGAGAGGTGCAAGATTGTTCTTGCCCAGCAGTTCGTAGAGGCCGAACCACATCGCCGCGCCGGCAAAGATCGCAAGCGCCATCATCGTGATGGCGAGATGCACGAAATAGAGCTGCCGCGCCCGGGCCCAGACCCGCGTGATCGCCGGCCAGACCGGCCCGGTGACGAAGCGGCCCGAATAGGCGAGCCCTGCCGCGACGCCGGACATGAAGACGAAGGCCTCGGCCGCGTCCGAGAAGCCGAAATTGCGACTGGTGAAGTTCTCCCACGCCGTTCCTGGTACGTGGTTGATGAAGATCATGAGCAGCGCCAGTCCCCGGAACATGTCGAGGCGCGGGTCGCGCCCGCCGGGCACGGCCGCGCTGTCGTCGTCCATGACCCGCGAGAGGAGCGACTTCGCACGCTCCCCGAGGGGTGCGCGCGTGAGCGTCGTGACGGAACTAGGCGTGGACACGGCTCACCCCCGCCGGTGCCGGCTCGCCGAGCACCGCTCCCTGCTGCGTCCAGCTGAGGTAGATGCGCTGCTGCTCGAGGATCACCGCGGCCGTATCCGACTCGCTGCCGGTGGTGAAGAGCACGGGCTTGCGCCCGCTGCCGATGCCGTTTGAGGTCCAGGCGATCAGCACCGGAGCGAACAGCGCCGGCAGCGCCACAGGGATCAGCCATGGCACCAGTTCGCTGGCAAAGGTCGCCGCGATGGCCAGCACGGCCGCGCCGCACACCGGCACCCACCAGCTTGCCGCGAAGGCCAGCGACAGGCTCACCCGGCTGTGGTCGCGGTTGGTGGCGGGCCAGCCGCCATCGAGGCCGAGCAGGATCTCGGTCACCGCCTTGCTCTGAAAGCACAGCATGATCGGCGCGAGCATGGTCGAGACCACGATCTCGGTGAGCACCGAGAGCCCGGCCCGCAGCGTGCCACCGAACCGCCTGTTGCGGCCCGAAAGGGTGGAGCGGGCAAAGATCAGCAGCTTGGGCACCAGCAGCACCACGGCCACCGCGACGGCCAGCACCCAGATGCCGGTCTCGTCGTCACGCCACCAGTAGCGCCCCGGGATCGCGGCGGCGACGATGCTCGCGGCCAGCAGTGTCAGCCACATCGGCGAGGCCATGTAGGCCATGATGCCCTGCACGAAGGTGAAGCGGCTCCAGAACTTCAGCCCCGGCGCATCGATGAGCCGCCGATGCTGCAGGTTGCCCTGGCACCAGCGCCGGTCGCGCTTGGCGTATTCGATGAGGTTCTCGGGGCCTTCCTCATAGGAGCCCGAGAGGCCGGGGTCGACCTCGACCTTCCAGCCCGCGCGGGACAGCAGCGCCGCCTCGACATAGTCGTGACTGAGGATGTGCCCGCCCGCCGGCGGCTTGCCCGACAGCACAGGCAGCCCGCAGCTCGCCGCGAACGCGCTCACCCGCACGATCGCGTTGTGGCCCCAGTAGGGGCCCTCCTCGCCCTGCATCAGGGCGGTGCCGCGCGCGAAATAGGGCGAGAGATATGCCGCCGAGAACTGCATCAGCCGGCCGAACATCGAGTGCGCGCGGATCACCTCCGGCACGGTCTGCAACAGGCCCAGCCGCTCGTCCGCCTCCATGCGGTTGACCATCGCCTGGATCGTCGCCCCGTCCATCAGGCTGTCGGCATCGAGAATCAGCGCGAACTCATAGGCCGCCCCGGAGCGGGAGATGAAGTCCTCGATGTTGCCGGCCTTCTTGCCCACGTTGCGCTCGCGCCGGCGATAGAACATCCGCCCCACCGCCTGCGGCTCCTGCAGGAGCTGCCCGAACCACACCGCTTCCTCGGCCGCCACTTCGTCGCGGTTGGTGTCCGACAGGATGGCGAAGTGGAAGCGGTCGGCGATGCCGAGCGCCACGAGGCTGCGGTTCATCGCGGCGACACGCGAAAAGCTCGCGGCCGCGTCCTCGTTGTAGATCGGCATCAGGATCGCGGTCAGCGCCCGCGGAGGCGTCGGCTCGGGGCGCGGCCGGGGTTCGGGAGCGAGCGCCCCCAGTACCCCGGCCGTTCCGCCCCACACCAGCCAGAAGCCGGTAAGCACGAACAGCGCCGTACGGAACACGTCGAGAATGTTCGTCCCGTCGCTGCCGATAAAGCGCATGTAGAGCCAGCCGGCCCCCAGGCTGACGAGCCCGGAGACGGCAAGTGCGGCGGCACGGATCGCGTGCGCGCGCGTCATGTTGCGGCATCCCCTTTCGCCATGGGTGAGGCTCCGTGCGAAAGCGTTTGCGGGAAAGGGATCAAGGCCTTTCCCATTCGATGGTTCGGCCATGAAAACTCAGAAGCGCGGCAAAGCCGCGGCAAACGCAGCGCGCAGGGCGGAGAAAATGGAGGACCGCCGGCGCTCGAGCACCTGCTTGGGCATGGTCAGGGGCGCATCGGGCAGTTCGCCGGAGAACGACATCGGTTCCGCGTGCTTCATGCCTGCCCTCGCCACTGATAGAGCCAAGTTTCTGAAATCGTCCGGCCGGAACTCACGATGTTGGCGCTCAGTTCCACTGGCCCTGCACCTTCGAGCAGTACGTCGAGGGCGAGGCGCCATGCGCCGTTGGCCTCGATCCGGCTCAGGGCGCTGCCGACGATTTCCCCGGCGCTGGTCGTGGCGACGATGTCCAGCGTGGCGTCCGGCGGCATTTCCCGCAGCGGGCCCCCGGCGAAGTCGATGACGAATTTCCTCAGTTTCTCGTCGTTCACAACGCCCGATACGCCGCCCTGGCCGGCGCGCGTCTCGACCACGTGCGCCAGCGGCGTGTCGTCGCTGGGCATGAGGTCGCCCCAGATCAGCCGGTAGTGGAACTCCCGGGTGTCGCCGGCCCTGACCGGCTCGGCCGGGATCCAGAACGCGACGATGTTGTCCTCGGCCTCCAGCCGGCTGGGTGCCTCGATCAGCCGGACATGGCCCTGGCCCCAGTCACCCACCGGCTCGATCCGCGCCGAGGGGCGCCGTTCGTAATGGGCGCCCGCATCCTGGTAGGTCTCGAAGCTGCGATCGCGCTGGTAGAGGCCGAAGGCGCGGGGGTTGTTCTCCCACAGGTACGAATTGCCCAGCTGCTCGGTATTGTTGAGCGGCCGCCAGAACACCTCGCCGCCGTCGCGCTCGACGATCAGCCCGTTGCTGTCGTGCACCTGCGGGCGATAGTCGTCGAAGCGTGACCGGTTGGTTTCGGCGAACAGGAACATCGAGGTCAGCGGCGCAATCCCGATCTCGCCGATATCGGCGCGGAAGTTCAGCCGTGCCGTCACGTCGATGATGGTCTCCTGCTGCTTGTCGCTGGGCGGCGTGATCTCGAAGCGGTAGGCGCCGGTGACGCTCGGCCCCTCGAGGCTCGCATACATCACGAGGGGCTTGCCCTCGCTCGGCCGCTCCAGCCAGAAGCTGGAAAAGCGCGGGAACTCCTCCGGCCCCGCCTGCCAGGAGTTGATGGCGAGCCCGCGCGCGCTGAGCCCGTAGATATTGTGCCGCCCCAGCGCGCGGAAATAGCTCGAGCCGAGGAACGAGACGAGCTCGTCCATCTTGCCGGCCACGTTCAGCGGATAGTTGATCCGGATGCCGGCGATGCCCGGGAACGGCTCCTCGCTGGCTTCGGTCCTCATCGCCGCGTCGTAGAAGTGGAAGTCGGCGCTGGAGAAATCGAAGGGCAGGGCCTTGCCGCCCGCCACCTCGAACACGCCCACCGGTTCCTTGAACAGCCACCCCATCGGGAAGGCATGCACCTGGAAGCCGGAATTGTTGTCCATCCAGCGCGCATGCTGGGGATCGAACTGGATCATCCGGTAGGAGTCGTAGTCGAGCGAGGCGAAGAGCTTGGGCAGCTCGGGCACTGCCGCGTTGAAGGGCTCAGCCGCCTTCTTCGCCATTCGCGCCGTGAGCACGTCGAAATCGAACGGCTCTGGCTCCTGCGCCAGTGCGAGCCGGGTCAATGATGTGGTGGAGAGCAGTGCGGCGGCTGCCGCTGCGGTCTGGAGGAAGGCTCGCCGACCGAGCCGATGGGGAGGTGTCGGAGTCATACGCAAACGCTGTGGGAGGGTCGGGGCACCAGAACACAAACGGGCCAACGCCGTTGAGCCCCGAAAGTTGTCGCATGGCTGGTATGCGCCGCGGGAATGGATATGATTTCGCCTTATTGCGTTGGGAGTTCTCGCCGTTTCCCGACTTCTGGATCGTTCGATGAGCGACACCGTCGCCGTACGTTCTGCGCGGAGCCTGCCGCTCGAGGCGGTGCTGCTCCTGATTCCGGTCGTCCTCGTTTTCGCCGGGCTTGCCATCCGCTACGCCGGCTATGCCGCCGCCGTGCCCGGTGCCTCGCCGGCCGATTTCGCCCAGGGCATGTGCCGGTGGGACTGCAACTGGTACGTCCGCCTGGCCGAGAACGGCTATGACGGGTTCCCCACGCCGACCCTCATCAATGCCGGCAACTGGGCCTTCTTTCCGCTCTACCCCATGCTGGTGGCGGTGGTCCGCAACTTCACCGGGCTCGAGACGATCGTCGCCGCAACCGGGCTCTCGCTCGTCCTCTGCATCGCCGCCTCACGTGTGGCCTGGCCGCTTCTCGGCCGGGACCTCCGCGCCTACACGCTGTTCGCAGCCTTTCTCGTCGCCGGCCCGTTCTCGATCTGGTTCACCACCTTCTATACCGAGGTGCTGTTCCTCTTCCTCGCCGTCTGCGTCTTTGCCGCCCTGCAGCGTGGCAATATCCTCCTCGCCGGCGTCCTTGCTGCGTTGCTCTCGGCCACCCGTATCGTCGGCTGCTTCATCGTCTTCGCCATCCTGATCGAGATCTGGCGGGCCCACCGTGCGGCGGGCGGTACGTGGCGCGACGTTGTTCCCGGCGTTCTCGGGCGCCCCGACTGGCTGCTCGCCATCCTCCTCGCCCCGCTCGGCCTGTTCGCCTACATGCTGTTTCTCCACTTGCACATGGGCGATGCACTGGCCTTCAGCCACGTGCAGCGCGCCTGGGCCCGCCCTGCCGGCCTGCCGCCGGTCTTCATCCACAACGCGCTGCTGAGTGCCCCGGGCGGCCAACTGTTCCCGACCTTCTCGCAGCAGCTCGCGATCGGCACCCTCGTCGGCTATGGTCTGGCGGTGGTGCTGATCCTGCGCCGGCAATACGCCATGGGCGTCTACGCGCTGCTCTGCCTCACCGCGCCGCTCTTTGCCGGCATGGCCTCGATGCTGCGCTTCACCGCCGGGCTCGCCCCCATCCCGCTGATCCTCAGCCAGTTGCTCGCGACGCGGCGCTGGCTCTTTGCCGTGAGCCTGCTGGTGTTTCTCGCCTCGGGCTATTTCACGACCATCGGCTGGCTGACCGGGTACCTGAGCCTTGTCTAGCCCCGTGCGCGCACTCACCTACGGCCTCGTCGCGCTCGTTGCCCTCTTCGAGCTCGCCGTGTTCTGGCTGATGCTCAATCCGGATGTACCGGCCGACTATCGCGCCTACTACATCGACAGGACCACGACCTGCCTCAACCAGCCCGTCCCAGGCACGTACGCTCTCGGCAGCGTCATCGACTTCACTCCGCCCGGCGCCGCCGGCGCCAAGCCCGTCAAGGTCTGCGGCTGGGAAGGACCGGTCGGCGACGGCACCCATGCCGTGGGCACCAGCAGCCGCCTGCGCTTCGTCTATGACGAGCCGGCGGCGGGTCTGGCATTGACGCTCCGGATGGTCGCGGTGAAGCGGGGCGGCGAGCCGACAGTGCAGCGCGTTGAAGTGGCGTTCAACGGCACGGTGATCGACACCCTGACCGTCACGGCCGATGCGCCCCAGGACTTCACGGTGGACGTGCCTTCCGATCTCGCGAGCGCGGCCAATGGGCGGGTGGAGCTCGAACTCCGCTTCCCCGATGCCGTCAAGATCGGCGTCACCGACCCGGACAATCGCCGCCGCTCCATCAAGCTGCTGTCCGCCGGACTCATTCCCGTCTGAGCGATCATTTAACTGAGCGGTTGACAAGCCTCGGTCTGCGATGTACTCAACCGAAAGGTTAAAAACTGCGCAGTTGAGGAATGAACAACCTCGATGCCCCCGGCGGTCCGGCTGCCTGACTCAGGAGAAGACGACATGCCTGCAACGACCTCTGCCGACGGCACCACCCTCGCTTACGACGTCTATGGTGAGGGCGAGCCGGTCATCCTTGTCGAGGGGGCCTTCTGCGGCCGCCATTTCGGCAGCACCAGCAGACTGGCCGCCGAACTGGGCAAGAGCTTCCGCGTGTTTCACTACGATCGCCGGGCGCGCGGCGACTCCTCCCCCTCCACCGACTACCGGCTCGAGCGCGAACTCGAGGACCTGCGCGCCATGCTCGACGTTGCTGGCGG
Source organism: Pseudomonadota bacterium (assembly GCA_023430705.1). Lineage (GTDB taxonomy): Bacteria > Pseudomonadota > Alphaproteobacteria > Rhizobiales > Devosiaceae > Devosia_A. The sequence goes on from JAEYZJ010000344.1 coordinate 16,033, forward strand.
GAGTGCCGGGCTCGTGGGCTTTTCCTCGGGCGCCTGCCTCGTGCTCGAGGCCGCCGCGCACCACCTGCCGCTCACCCGCATCGCCTTCTACGAGCCGCCATACATGGTGGGCCCCAAGGCCCGAAAGGTGCCCGCGACCTACCGGGAGGACGTGCAGCGCCTCATTGCGGCAGGCCGCAATGGCGACGCCGTCGCCTATTTCATGACGCGCCTCATTGGCATGCCGTCCATCTTCCTGCTGCCCATGAAGTTCTCCCGCATGTGGTCCTCCATCGTGCCGCAGGCGTCGAGCCTGCCCTTCGACATGGAGGCGGTGAACGGCTTCGTGCCGCCGGCAGCGCGGCTCGAGGGCATCATCGTGCCGGCGCTCGGCCTCTACGGCAGCAAGACCATGCCGGTTCTGGTGGATTCGACCCGGCTCTGCGTCGACACCATTCCTGGCGCCGAGCTCGTCGTGCTCCCCGGCCAGACCCACGAGGTCAAGGCCGAGGCCATTGCGCCGACGCTCGTCGACTTCTTCTCCGGCGTGCCGTCGCGCGCCGCTGCCTGACCGAGACCCAAGATGACCGATCGCCTGTCCATGACGCTATCCGCCCTTGCCGATCCTACCCGCCGCGGCATCCTCGCCCGGCTGGCCCAGGGAGAAGCGACCGTCAGCCAGCTCGCCGAGCCCTATGACATGTCGATGGCGGCCGTTTCCAAGCACCTCAAGGTGCTGGAGCGGGCAGGGTTGATCTCGCGCGGCAAGGAGGCCCAGTGGCGTCCCTGCCGGCTCGAGGCCGCCCCGATGGC
>JAEYZJ010000066.1 GCA_023430705.1 Pseudomonadota bacterium
GGCAGTGATCGGCCCCTCCGCCGGCGGCAAGAGCACCCTGTGCCGGGTCTTGACGGGGGTTGCGATCCCCACGTCCGGTGAGGTTCGGCTCGACGGCTCGGAGCTCTTCCACTGGGATGCGGCGCAACTGGGAACGCATATCGGATACCTCCCGCAGGATGTGGAGCTGTTCCCCGGCACCGTGCGGGAGAACATCGCCCGCATGGGGGAGGCGGACGACGCCAAGGTCATCCGCGCCGCCATGCTGTCGCATGCCCACGAGTTCATCCAGGCCCTGCCGCAGGGTTACGATACCCCGATAGGCGATGGCGGCTCGCGCCTCTCCGGTGGTCAGCGCCAGCTGATCGGTCTCGCCCGGGCCGTCTATGGCGACCCGTGCGTGATCGTGCTCGATGAGCCCAATGCCAGCCTCGATCAGGCCGGCGAGGCGGCGCTGGGCGCGGCCATCAACAGGCTGAAGGCGGACGGCGTGGCGCTGGTCATCGTCGGACACCGGCCTTCGACCATCGCGTGCGCTGACCGCGTCGTGTTCCTGCGCAACGGGCGCATCGAGATGCAGGGCACGCGCGACGAGGTGCTGCAGCGGATGCGCCAGCCCATGGCGGGCACGGGCCCGGTGATTCAGCCCGCTCGCCCTGCCGGCTGAGGGGCGGTCACCGAGCGTGACCACCGCACCGTGCGCCGGATGACCGCTGTCGGTTCCTGCTGGAGTTTTGACAATGAACATGAACATCACCCGCCTGCCGCCGGCGACGCCGTACAACCCTCCTGGCGCGCCGGGTGGCCGGGAGCAGCCGCCGCTCAGGCGGGCGATCAGGGGGCCGGTGCGGCTCGGCTGGACGGTCATCGCGCTGTTCGCCGCAGGGTTCGGCTCCTGGGCAGTCCTGGCGCCGCTCGCCTCGGGCGCGGTGGCTCCGGGGATCATCAGTCCCGATGGAAACCGGAGGGTGGTGCAACACCTCGAAGGCGGCGTGATCGCGGAGATCCGGGCCCGGGACGGGGACCACGTCACGAAGGGCCAGGCGGTGATGCTGCTCGAGCAGGTGCAGGCTGCCTCGGTGCGCGACGCGCTCCTGGACGAGTACCGGACGGGCCTGGCTGCGCGGGCGCGGCTGACGGCGGAACTCTTTGGGCAGTCGGACATCACGTTCCCGCCCGAGTTGACGGGGGACAACGACCCGCGCGTGCGGATCGTGATGGAGAGCCAGCGTGCCATCTTCCACAGCCGGCGGGACCTGCAGAAGGCGCAGCGGCAGGTGCTGCTGGAGCGCCTCGCCCAGAGCGACCAGCAGATCAGGGCCCTCCAGTCGCAGGTGACCAGCACCGCGACGCAGATCGAACTGCTCGCGGACGAGCTGGCCGACAAGGAGACGCTGCTCAGGGACGCGCTCACCACCAAGTCTCAGGTGATGACGCTGCGGCGCCAGCATGCCGACCTCGTGGGGCAGCGCGGAGACTTCGAGGCGCAGATCGCCGAGATCGGCCAGAAGCGCGGCGAGATCGAGTCGCAGCTCCTGTCGCTGAGCGCCGAGAGCACCGACTACATCACGGGTGAGCTCGACAAGACGCGGGCGAACCTCGCCAGCGTCACCGAACGGCTGAACGCCAGCCAGGATATCCTCGATCGTACAGTGGTGACGGCGCCGGTCAGCGGCTTCGTCGTCAACTCGCGCTTCAAGTCGCCCGGCGGGGTCATCGTCAAGGGCGAGCCGATCATGGAGATCGTGCCGGCCGACGAGAAGCTGCTCATCGATGCGCGGGTGGCCGTGGTCGATATCGACGTGGTCCATGTCGGGCAGGCGGCCACCGTGCGCCTCACTTCGCTCGCGGCATACCGTCTGCCTCGCATCAACGGCATCGTGCGCACCATCTCGGCCGACCGGATCGTCGACCAGAACACCGGGCAGGCCTACTACCTCGCCCGGGTGGAGGTGCCCAATGACGAGATGGACAAGCTCGGCCATGCCGAGCTCGTGCCCGGGATGCCGGCCGAAGTGCTGATCGTGACCGGCGAGCGGACCATGCTGGAGTACCTGGTCGAACCGTTCGAGGCCGCCTTCCAGCGCAGCTTCCGCGAGACCTGAGTCAGAGTTCCACGACGCGCCGCATGTCGACGTCGCGTCGTATGGGATAGATCGGGGCGATGACGGCGCCGCGCAGGTTGGTCACGTCCTCAGGGCCGCCGCCGGCCGGCGAGCGCGGCAGGCGCAGTGCGCTGGGCGGAAAGAAGTGCCCGCCGTGGAGGATGAAGGACAGCGCCCGCAGCGCCACCTCCGGTTCCATGGACGCGGGGATGTAGCCCCGCGCACCTGCCCGGAAGGCCATGGCCGCGTCCCGCCCGCTGCCCGCCTCCGCAAGGATCACCGTGGGCAACTGCGCATGGCGCTCGGCCGTAGCCACGACGTGGCCCATCGCCGGGGAATGATCGAACTCCACGCTGCCGATCGAGAGGATCAGCATCACGCAGGCCGGCGCGATCTCCAGCGCGTCCTCGGCCTCCGGCATGCCGGCAGTGTTCAGTTCAACCTGCTCGAGCTCCGCCCAGTCGGACAGGAAGGCGGTCAGCTGTGCGCGGCGCATGGCCAAGTCGTCGAGCAGGAGAACGAAGTCAGCCTTCGCCTCAACCCTTGTCTTCGCAATGTGCATTCCACCCGCCCTGTGGGCCCCACGGCCCTGCCGAAATTAACGGCAAGCTGAGCAATAGACCTGACGTGGGGAATTGTAGATAGGCTCAACAGGCGAGGCGCTCGCGAGGTGCATGAGGCCCGCCCGCGCTAGCCCAAACGGTGGTGCGCAGGCCCCTGCGGGGCGGCGGAGGGGCCCATCCTGCGCTTAAGTGGTAGACAAGCCGCCAGAGGTGGATACGCCCGTTGACATGCCGCGGCGGTTTGGCCGCGCTGGTAAAGTCGCGGGAGTTGGACGGGGATGCCATGCCGGACATTGCTGACCTGCTGTCGAGCGCGCTTGTCGTCGTCGACCGGAGCCTGCCCATCGCCGCCGGCTACCTTTCCGGGGCTGCCGGGCCACTCTTCCTCCTCGCCTATGCGGCTCCGCTGCTGCTGGTCCTGCTGGCGCGCCAGCCGCTGCATGCCGTCGCGGTGCTGATGGTCGCGTTGACGGCCTTCACCGTCGTCCGCCTGGGCAGCCTGCCGCTCGGCCTCTGCCTCTATGCCGGCACCTACCTCGTCGCCTTGCACGCCCTCGCAACCCGCGCCGCGCGCCGGAGGGCCGAGGCAACCGCGGCGATGCTCCGTCGCCTTGAAGACGAGGTTCACACCTTCCTCGACGGCCTCGACCGCCGATCCCAGGAAGCCGACCGCCTGCGCGCCATTCCCCCTGACCCCGAAAAACCCCGCCACGCGGCCTGAGGGTTCGGAGAGACAGGCCGTGACAATAGCGGCCGCGCAGCGAGCATGGGTCCGTTGTCATAAAACCTTCACTGGACCGACCGGCGTCATATCGATGACTCTCGAGGCATGGAATCAGCGTCCGCCATCGAGGCCTTCGCCGCCCTGTCGCCGCCAACCCGTCTCGACGCCTTCCGGCTGAACATCGGGCGAGGTGGCCCGCGGTCGTCCGGAACGCTGCGAACCCCGGTCGCCGGGTTCACCTGATGCCGCAGTCCCTGGGAGGGGAAAATGCCTGCTGACCGCGCCTACAACGTCCTTTTCCTCTGCACCGGCAATTCGGCCCGGTCGATCCTCGGCGAAGCGTTGCTGAACCACGTCGGAGCAGGGCGCTTCCGCGCCTTCTCGGCCGGTAGCACGCCCAAGGGGCAGGTTCATCCGATGACCCTCGAGGTTCTGGCGGACGCGGGCATTTCCATCGAGGGCCTGCGCTCGAAATCGTGGGAAGAGTTCGCCGGGCCTGACGCGCCGACGATGGATTTCGTCTTCACCGCCTGCGACAGCGCCGCCGGCGAGGCCTGTCCGATCTGGCCGGGCCAGCCGATGACGGCCCACTGGGGCATCGAGGATCCTGCTGCCGTCGAGGGGCCGGAGTTCAGGCAGCGGGCCGCCTTCGAGGACGCCCTGCGCTTCATGCGCAACCGCATCGCGGCCTTTGCCAGCCTGCCGCTCGAGACCATCGACACCATCGCGCTCGGCTCGAAGCTGCGCGGTATCGGCGCCATGGACGGAGGCACGACCGCAAGCAAGGGCGCCGACTGACGCGGGTACGAAGCGGATCCCAGGCGGATCGATGCTCTGGGGCGTCCGACCGCCAGCTGTCGCGTCCATTGCCCCTGTTGCAACGCAGCGGGTGTCGGCGATCTGCCTCCCGCCATTCGGATAATTCTGCGCCGGGATTTTTCCACATATGGTCTCCCCGGGGAGCGGGAACAGGCGAGGGCCCAACGAACGGGTTCGCAAGTCTCGCTAGGGAGGAGTTCTGCGAGTGAGTATCTACGAAGACCTGGGCATCAGGCCGATCATCAACGCGTCGGCGACACTCACCAAACTTGGTGGATCGCGCATGCCCGGGGAAGTCCTCGAGGCGATGACTGCGGCCGCCGGCTCGTTTGTCGACCTGCCGCTCCTGCAAGCGCGGGTGGGCGACCGCATCGCCGAGCTCACCCGGAACGAGGCCGCGTTCGTTTCCTCGGGCGCGGCAGGCGGGATCGTGCTCGCGGTCGCAACCCTCATGGCAGCGCCGAACGAACCCGATCCGATGGCGTATCCGATGCTCAAGGGCATCACGAGGAACGAAGCCATCGTGTTCACGTCGCAGCGCAACGGCTACGACTTCGCCATCCTCCAGACCGGCGCCTCCATCGTCGAGTGCGACGACAGCCTCGAATCGTTCGAGGCGGCGATAACCGGGCGGACGGCGTGCCTCGTCTGGTTTGCCGGGGCACTGGCGGCGAAATCCCCGCCGCTCGAGGATGTCGTGGCGATCGCGAGGCAGCACGGCGTGCCGGTTCTGGTTGACGCCGCTGCCCAGATACCGCCGGTTTCGAGCTTGTGGCACTACACGAAGGACCTCGGCTGCGAGGGGGCCGTGTTCAGCGGCGGCAAGGGTCTCCGCGGGCCGCAATCTGCCGGTCTGGTGCTCGGGACCAGGGAACTGATCGCGGGTTGCCGCCGGCTGGCGCCGCCGACACAGGGCATCGGTCGCGCCCTGAAAGTCGGAAAGGAAGAACTCGCCGGCATGCTCGCCGCCCTCCGGTACACGCTGGATCAGGACGAGGACGCGCTTGTCGAAGGCTACGAGGCGATCGTCCAGAACTGGATCGGAGGGCTCGCCGGGATCCCGGGGGTGACGACGGAACGCGGCTTCCCGAGCGAGGCCGGCCAGCCGCACGCCCGCACGATCGTTCGCCTCGATGCCGGATTCGGGAAGACGCGCGACCAGGTCGTCGACGAGCTGAGGAACGGCGAAGTGTGGATCGAGGTCGGTACATCGGCCGATGATCCGAACGCCATAGCCCTGAATCCGCAGACGCTGACGCGCGACGAGGCCGATGTGGTTGCCGCCCGGCTGCGACAGGTCCTGACAAGCTGATCA
>JAEYZJ010000042.1 GCA_023430705.1 Pseudomonadota bacterium
AAGCCCGGCGCCACGGTGTTGACCGTGATGTTGCGGGAGGCGACCTCGTAGGCCAGCGCCTTGCTCATGCCGATCAGCCCGGCCTTGGAGGCGGCATAATTGCCCTGCCCCGGGTTGCCGACGACGCCGACCACCGAGGTGATGCCGACGATGCGGCCGAAGCGCTGCTTCATCATGCCGCGCAGCACCGCGCGGGTCAGGTGGAAAGCCGACGTCAGGTTCACCGCCAGCACCTCGTCCCACTCCTCGTCCTTCATGCGCATGAAGAGGTTGTCGCGGGTGACGCCGGCATTGTTGACGAGGATGTCGATGCCGCCGAGCGCCGCCTCGGCCGAGGGCACGAGCTTGTCGACCGCGTCGAGGTCGGAGAGGTTGGTCGGGATGATCGGGTGATCGCCGCCGCCGAGGGCGTCGCGAGTCTCTTCGAGCGCACCGACACGGGTACCGCTCAGGGCCACACGTGCACCGGACGCCGCGAGCGCCTTGGCGATCTCGCGCCCGATGCCGCCGGAAGCACCGGTCACAAGCGCGCGTTTGCCAGTCAGATCAAACATTTATCGGCTCCTTCGCAGAGTCTGATTCAGGCGGTGACTTCGGCCACGAACGCATCCACGTCCGCCGGAGCACCGATCGAGATTGCCGCCGTTTCCGGCGCGATTCGTTTGGCGAGGCCGCTCAGCACCTTGCCCGAGCCGAGCTCGACCAGCTGCGTCACGCCACCGTCCTGCACCAGCCAGTTCACGCACTCGGTCCAGCGGACCATCCCGGTGACCTGCTCGACGAGGCTCTTCCTGATCTCGTCGGGGTCGGAGATGGGCGCGGCCAGCACGTTCGCCACGACCGGCACGACCGGCGCGTTCACCGTCACCTGGTTCAGTGCGTGCGCCATGGCATCGGCGGCGGGGCGCATCAGGGCGCAGTGGAACGGCGCCGATACCGGCAGCGGCAGCGCGCGCTTGGCGCCGGCGGCCTTCAGCAGCTCGATGGCGCGGTTGACGGCGCCGACATGGCCCGAGATCACCACCTGGCCCGGTGCATTGTCGTTGGCGACACCGCAGACTTCGCCATCGGCGGCAGCATTGGCCGCCTTCAATACGGTTTCGAGGTCGAGCCCGAGGATCGCCGCCATCGCGCCCTGCCCCACCGGCACGGCCTGCTGCATGGCCTGGCCGCGGATCTTCAGCAACCGCGCCGCATCGGCGAGGCTGAAGGCGCCGGCGGCAGCGAGTGCCGAGTACTCGCCGAGCGAGTGGCCCGCGACATAGGCCGCATGATCCTTGAGCGACACGCCGCGCGCCTCGAGCACGCGGGTCACGGCCACGGAGACGGCCATCAGGGCCGGCTGGGCATTCTCGGTCAGGCGGAGCGTCTCGTCGGGGCCCTCGAACATGATCGCCGAGAGCTTCTGGCCGAGCGCGTCATCGACTTCCGCGAAGACGTTGCGGGCTTCCTGGTAGGTGTCGGCGAGGTCCTTGCCCATCCCCACGGCCTGGCTGCCCTGGCCTGGAAAGGTGAATGCACGCTTGGTCACGAGGGCCTCCGCCGCTTGTTCTTGATCGTTGAGGCCAAGCCTAGGCCCCGCCCGGACCAGCGTCCAGTTGGCGGCGGCGTTTGCAGGAGGGGCATGGCAAAGTCAAGGCGGCAGCCCCCGCCCCTACTCGAACTTCACCGCGGTGGTGTTGGCCCCGCAGAGCAGCACGCCGACCCGTTCATCGGGCGCCGGGACGTAGCGCCCGGCGAGAAGTGCGGCCATCGCGGCCGCGCCGCCCGGTTCGGCGACGACCCGCAGCACGTCCCAGATTCTCCTCTGGGACGCGGCGATCGCATCGTCGGAGACGAGGAGCGTGCGGTCGATGTAGCCCGACAGCGCCAGGCACAGCTCGCCGATGCGGCGCGCGCCGAGGCTGTCGGCGGCAAGGCCGCTGACCGGAACATCGACCGGGTGACCCGCCGCACTTGCCGCATAGAGGCTGGGGGCGTTCTCGGGTTCGACGCCGACGATGCGCACCTTGCCCCCGCTCGCCGCCGCGATCCCGCCGATCAGGCCGCCGCCGCCGACGGCAACCAGCAGCGTGTCGAGGTCCGGCGACTGCTCCAGCCATTCGAGGCCGACGCCGCCCTGGCCGCACAGGGTCTCGTAGCCGTCATAGGCATGGACCTCGATCAGCCCGTTCTGCCGGGCGAAGGTCTGGCTGGCGGCGTATGCGTCCGCGTAGGCATCGCCGCCGACGGTGATCTCGGCGCCATACTGCTTGATGCGCTCGATCTTGGCCGGGGAGGAGATCCGCGGCACGAAGATGTGCGCCTTTATGCCCAGCCGCATGGCCGCGAAGGCGACGGCCGCGCCATGGTTGCCGCCCGAAGCGGCCACGACACCGCGCTCGGCTCCCGGGCGCTGCAGCAGGTTGGCGAAGGCGCCGCGCGCCTTGAAGGTCCCCGAGTGCTGCATGAACTCGAGCTTGAAGTTGAGCGGCGCGCCGGGAAGGCCGAAATCGGCCGCCGGCGTGTCGATGACGGGGGTCTTGCGCACATGGCTGCGGATCGTCGCCTCGGTGGCCTCGACGGCAGCACGGTCCGGGATCTTGCGGGGGGCGTCGGGGGCGACGGTCATGGCTGCCGGTATCCTCGAGAGTTGGAGCCGTGCCGAAGGCATGGCACACTAGACTACCGGCGGAAAGAGGTGGAGGAATGACCAAGATCAATGCCGAATGGCACAAGGCCAACCGGATGCCCGCAAACCCCACCAGGAAGCAGCGCGCCGAGTGGCACTACGAGCACGCCAGGAACTGCGGCTGCCGCGCGCTGACGCCGTCGATCGTCTCCCTGCTGGTCTCGCAGGGTTTCGAGGTGCCCCGGGAGGCGCGGCTGGCCTAGCTGCAACGCTTGCCATCTCCGGCCTTTTCGCCTATAGCCCCGCCTGCATTTGTTCGGCCGGGGGCTGAACGGAGGGTTTTGCCGTTGGCGAAGCAGGGGTCATTCCCGTCCTCCCGTGTTCCCGCTCTTTAGAAGACTGCTTTGACGCCTTTCCGGCTTCAAGGAGGCTCCGCGCCGAGTGACTGCGTTGTGAACCAACACGAAGGAAGGCGCTTATGGCCCTCTACGAGCATATCTTCCTGGCTCGCCAGGACGTGTCCCCGACCCAGGTCGAGGAAATGACCGCGGCTTTCACCGACCTGATCACCCAGGGCGGCGGCAAGGTCACCAAGAACGAGTACTGGGGCCTCAAGTCCCTCAGCTACCGCATCAAGAAGAACCGCAAGGCGCACTACACGCTGCTCAACATCGACGCTCCGCACGCCGCGGTTGCCGAGATGGAGCGCCAGCAGGGCCTGAGCGAAGACATCCTGCGCTTCATGACCATCCGCGTCGACGAGCTCGAGGAAGGTCCCTCGGCCATGATGCAGAAGCGCGACCGCGACGACGATCGCGGCGATCGCGGTGACCGCCCGCGTGGCGATCGCGGCGGCTTCGACCGCGGCAGCCGTCCGCCGCGCCGGTTCTGATTTCACGGAAGGATAAAGCCAAATGGCCATCAAAGACCTGACCACGACCACGGCCCGCCGTCCGTTCCAGCGCCGTCGCAAGACGTGCCCGTTCTCGGGCCCGAACGCGCCCAAGATCGACTACAAGGACGTCCGCCTGCTGCAGCGCTACGTTTCCGAGCGCGGCAAGATCGTCCCCTCCCGCATCACCGCGGTTTCCGCCAAGAAGCAGCGCGAACTGGCCCAGGCCATCAAGCGCGCCCGCTTCATCGGCATCATGCCCTACGCCGTTCAGTAAGAACGGTTATCGGGATCGGTTGGGGTGGCCGGATCATCGGCCGCTCCTAACTGCCTGCATGGCAGGACAGCAAAGGACAAAGACATGAAAGTCATTCTGCTCGAGCGTATCGGCAAGCACGGCCACATCGGCGACGAAGTGAGCGTGAAGGACGGTTTCGCCCGTAACTACCTTCTCCCGACCGGCCGCGCCCTGCGCGCGACCGAAGCCAACCGCAAGCGCTTCGAGCGCGACCGCGCCGACATCGAGCAGCGCAACCAGGAGCGCCGCGAGGCCGCCGCCGGCATCGCTGCCGGGCTCAACGGCAAGTCGGTCATCATCATCCGCCAGGCGGGTGAAACCGGCCAGCTCTACGGCTCGGTCTCCTCGCGCGACGTGGCGGAAGCCCTGAACGCCGACGGCTTCACCGTCGCCCGTTCGCAGGTCGACCTCGCCAACCCGATCAAGACGGTCGGCATCCACAGCGTGGCGCTGAACCTGCACGCCGAAGTCGCCGTGACGGTCACCGTCAACGTCGCCCGCTCGGAAGACGAGGCAGGCCGGCAGGCTACGGGTGAAGACCTCACCGCGATCAACTACGACGACGAAGCGGCCGAAGAGTTCGCCGCCGGCCAGGCGGAAGCCGGCTCGGCTGTCGAAGACGGCTACGACGACGAGCAGTAAGCCCTGCGACGCAGTATCGACGAAGGCCGGGAGCGATCCCGGCCTTCGTGCTTTTTGCCCTCGGCAACGGGGCCTGCCCCGCTGCGAAGATTGACGGATACCGTGGGGGACGCGGTGTATCGGCACCGGCCACCGCGAGGCCGGGATCACCTCCCGGCCCCGTGCCTCAGGCGGCGCCGATTCCCATGCGGGCCAGCAGGCCGTCACGCCGGACGAACTGGTGGTAGAGCGCCGCGCCGACATGCAGGACCAGCAGCCCCAGCATCACCTTGGTGATGTTGCCGTGGACGAGGCGCGGCAGCAGCGTGTTGAAGTCCGGCAGGGGCGCTGAACCGAATATCGCGGGCAGCGCGCCGGACAGGGCTATCGTCGCGATGCCGCTGGCGGCAGTCACCAGCACCACCAGGTAAAGGCCCAGATGCACCGCGCTCGCTGTCCGGCGCTGCCAGGCCGGCTGGTCGGCGGGCGGCGACGGACGACGATCGGCAACCCACCACCACACGATGCGCAGCAAGGTGAGCAGCAGCACCCCTGCCCCCATCGGAACATGGGCGCGCAGCAGCGCTGCCTTGGCGGCGGGATCAACCTGTGCTGCCGCAACCAGACCGGTGGCAAAAAGCAGGACGATCAGCAGCGCGGTCAGCCAGTGAATGGAGACGGCCACGGAGCCGTATCGGGTCGGCGTACTCCTGAGCGGCATCCAGATCTCCCTTGCCCTCAATTCTCCTGCGGCATTACATAGCACACTATGGGTTTATATAGCAAGCTATGCAGATGAGCTATGTACGCGAGACCTCGGCAGGCTACCTGACCAACTGGGCGGCACGGCTGTTCGTCAGGTCGCTCGAGAAGCGGCTGGGCAGCGGATCGGGGCCGATGCCCGTGTTCTTCGCCCTGCAGGGCGGACGCAGCCTGACGCAGAAGGAGCTGGCGATATCGGCCACGGTCGAGCAACCGACCATGGCGAACACGCTCAACCGGATGGAACGCGATGGCCTGATCGTGCGGACCCCCGACCCGAACGACCGGCGCAGCGCCAGGGTGTCGCTCTCTGCGCTCGGGCTCGAACGGTCCGAAGCCGCCTTCAGGGTTGCAGCGCAGGTCAACGCCGTCGCCACGGCAGCCCTGACGCCTCAGGAACGCGAGCAGTTCTTCGACATGATGCGCCGGATCATCTCGGCCCTCGACGAGGACACCGCGCCGCCCGGGACCGAATCGCCGCGGTGATGCGTCCGAAAGCAACTTCGGGCCTTGGTTTCCCCCGCTTTCACCACTACCCACAGCCTGTACGGACCGACACTGAGTCGTCGCATTTGATGACGGCGCGATGATCCGAGCGCTGGTAAACCAATCCTTACCACTTTGAGGGACACTCCGAGTCGCCATGGCAGACAACAACGTTCATCGCCTGCGCCCGGAAGACGAGAAGCCGTACCGCCTCGCGCCTCACAACGTGGAGGCGGAGCAGGCCCTGCTGGGCGCCATCCTCGTCAACAACGAGGCGTTCTACCGCGTTTCGGACTTTCTCGTGCCGGAGCACTTCTACGAGCCGATCCACCGGACGATCTACGAGGTGCTGGCCAAGATCATCCGCGCCGGCAAGACGGCGACGCCGATCACGGCCAAGACCTACCTCGGCGACCAGCTGACGCCTGAAGTGACGATGCCGCAGTACCTCGCGCGGCTCGCGGCGGAAGCAACCACCGTCATCAACGCGGCCGACTACGGCCAGTCGATCTACGACCTCGCGATCCGCCGGAACCTGATCCAGATCGGCGAGGAGATGGTGCAGGTCGCCTACGATTCCGATGTCGAGGCGACCGCCAACAAGCAGATCGAGGAGGCCGAGAAGGCGCTCTTCGACCTCGCGGAAAAGGGTCGCTACGACGGCGGCTTCCAGACCTTCTCGGCGGCGCTCACCGAAGCGATCAAGATGGCCGGCGAGGCCTATGGCCGCGACGGCACGCTGTCGGGCACCTCGACGGGGCTGACCGACCTCGACCGGCTGATGGGCGGGCTGCAGCGGAGCGACCTCATCATCCTCGCGGCGCGTCCCGCCATGGGCAAGACCTCGCTCGCGACCAACATCGCCTTCCATGTCGCCAAGAGCTATCGCGGCGAGGTGCAGGCGGACGGGCACATGAAGACCGTCGATGGCGGTCATGTCGGCTTCTTCTCGCTCGAAATGAGCGCCGAGCAGCTGGCGACGCGTATCCTTGCCGAACAGGCCGAGATCAGCTCGTCCGACATCCGGCGCGGCAACATCCACGAGAGCCAGTTCACCAAGCTGGTCGATACCTCGAACCTCATGGCGCAGGTGCCGCTCTACATCGATGACACCGGCGGCATCTCGGTGGCGCAGCTGGCGGCCCGCGCGCGGCGCCTGAAGCGCCAGAAGGGCCTGGACCTGCTGATCGTCGACTACCTGCAGCTGCTTTCCGGCTCATCGAAGCGGTCCAGCGAGAACCGCGTGCAGGAACTGACCGAGATCACGACCACGCTCAAGGCGCTGGCCAAGGAGCTCGAGGTTCCGATCATCGCCCTGTCCCAGCTCTCCCGCCAGGTCGAGAACCGTGAAGACAAGCATCCGCAGCTTGCCGACCTGCGCGAATCCGGCTCCATCGAGCAGGACGCCGACGTGGTGCTGTTCGTCTATCGCGAAGAGTATTATCTGAAGAACAAGGAGCCCAAGGAGGGCACGCCGGAACATCTGGCGTGGCAGGGCGAGATGGAGCAGGTGCATGGGCGGGCCGAAGTGATCATCGGCAAGCAGCGTCACGGCCCGACAGGCACCGTGCAGGTGAGCTTTGAGGCGCAGTTCACGCGCTTCGGCAACCTGGCGCGCGCCGACTACCTGCCCGAGAGGATGGAATAGTGATGGCGGCAGCGGCCGTTGCGACCGGCTATGGCGGGCGACTGACGGTCGACCTGGGCGCGCTGAAGCGCAACTGGCAGGCCCTCGACCGGGTGAGCCGCGGCGCGCTGACCGGCGCGGTGGTCAAGGCCGATGCCTATGGCACCGGCATCGCGCCGGCCTCCCGGGCGTTCTACGAGGCGGGCGCGCGCTTCTTCTTCGTGGCAACGCCCGACGAGGGCATCGCGGTTCGCGCCGCCCTGCCCGAGGACAGCCACATCTTCGTCCTCACCGGGCTCTATCCCGGTTCGGCGCCGCTCTATGTGGGGGAGCGGCTGATGCCGTGCCTCGCCTCGATCCCGATGCTCGAGGAGTGGCTCTCGGCCTGCATCGCCTCCAACCAGGCCCTGCCGGCGGCGCTGCATTTCGACACCGGCATCAACCGGCTCGGCTTCCGGCTCAACGAGGCCTCGATCGTCAGGCGCCTGATCGACCAGATCGGCTACCAGCCGCAGATGATCATGAGCCACCTCGCCTGCGCCGACATGCCGGCGCACGAGAAGAACCGCACGCAGCTGGCGCTGTTCACCGCCGTGATGGCCCAGTTTCCCGGCGTGCCGGCGTCGCTCGCGAACTCGGCCGGACTGATGACCAACCGCGAGAACCATTTCCAGATGGTGCGTCCGGGCATCGCGCTCTATGGCGGGCGCGCCGTCGCCGGGCGGCGCAACCCCATGGCGCCGGTGGTGACGCTGGAAGCCCCCGTGCTGATGACCAAGGACGTCAAGACCGGCGAGACCGTCGGCTACGGGGCGCTGCAGACCATGTCGCGCGACAGCCGGCTGGCGGTGGTCGCCATCGGCTACGCCGACGGCTTCTTCCGCTCGCTCGGGTCATCCAACAACCACCGCGGCACGAACGTCGCGATCCGCGGCCAGCTCTGCCCGGTAGTCGGGCGCGTTTCGATGGACATGATCGGGGTGGACGTCACCGACCTTCCCACCCCGCCGCTCCCCGGCGAGATGGTCGAGATCGTCGGCCAGCAGGTCAGGGTCGACGACCACGCCGACGCCGGCAACACCATCGGCTACGAGGTCCTCACCAGCCTCAAGGGGCGCTATTCGCGCAGCTACGTCGACACGTCTGCGGCGCCCCCGGCCGCCTGACCGCCCCGCCCCGGGAACGCATGCCATACCTGTCGCGTTAGCCCTCACCGCGATCATGCGGCGAGGGACAGCGTCAATGGGCATTCTGTGGACAATCATCATCGGCCTTGTGGCCGGCGTCATCGCCAAGCTCGTGCTGCCGAACAGCGGGGGGCCGTCGGGCTTCGTGATGACCGCCGTTCTCGGCATCGTCGGCGCGGTCGTCGCAACCTTTCTCGGCCAGGCGCTCGGCTGGTACCAGCCCGGCGAGGGCGCGGGCCTCCTGGGCGCCATCGTGGGGGCGGTCATCGTGCTGTTCATCTGGGGCGCCGTCGTCAGGCGTCGTGGCGTCTAGCCCCAGAGGTCAATGAGGAGAGCCATCATGGCCGACAACCGTATGCCCTCAATGCTTGCCCTGCTCGGACTGCTCGCGGTGGCGGGCTACCAGAACCGCGACAAGATTTCCGAAGCGCTCAAGGGCCTGCAGGCCCGTACCGCGGGCCCCGACGGCACTCCGGCGCAGGACGGCCTCTCCGGCATACTCGGCAGCCTCGGCGACCTGTTCGGCGGCGGCGGCACTGCCGGCGGCATGACTGCCGGCCAGCCCGCCGGCCAGGCCGCCGGCACCGGCAACGTGCTCACCAACGGCCTCGGCGGCCTGATGGACAGCTTCCGCAACTCCGGCCAGGCCGACACCGCCGACTCGTGGGTGACCATGGGCGTGCCGACCAAGGGCCTGACGCCGCAGCAGGTGGAACAGGCGGTCGGCGCGGACAATCTCGCCGAGCTTGCCAGGCGCACCGGCCTGTCGCACGAGGACCTGCTGGAGCGACTCGCAACCGCGATTCCCGAGACGGTGGATCGCCTCACTCCGGGCGGCAACATCCCGACGTCGGACACCGAGATCCGCGACCGGTTGACCGGGCTGGCCTGAGCCGGACGAAACGGCCTTCCGTTCACTCTTCGTTCTTGCGTTGCGCGCCATCCTCGGCTATCGGTCGAAGACTGACCGGGGCACCTCATGGCGCGCACGAAAACTTCCTTTGTCTGCCAGGCCTGCGGGGCCGTCACGCCCCAGTGGCAGGGGCGCTGCGAGAGCTGCGGGGAATGGAACACCATTTCCGAGGAGATCGTCGATTCGGGCGTCGGCGCGGGGCCCAGGTCGGCCACCGCGGCCGGCCGGCCGATCGCGCTGGTGCCGCTCGCCGGTGAAATCGAAACGGCGGCGCGGGTCGTCACGGGCATAAGCGAGCTCGACCGGGTGACCGGCGGCGGCTTCGTCAAGGGCTCGGCCGTGCTGGTCGGCGGCGATCCGGGCATCGGCAAGTCGACGCTCCTCCTGCAGGCCGCGGCGGCCATGGCCGGACTGGGGCGGCGGGTGGTCTATGTTTCCGGCGAAGAGGCCGTCGCCCAGGTGCGGCTGAGGGCCCAGCGGCTCGAGCTCAGCGACCGCGAGGTGCTGCTCGCGTCGGAAACCAATGTCGAGATCATCCTCGCCACGCTGCAGAACGGGCCAGCGCCCGACCTCGTCATCATCGACTCGATCCAGACCCTGTGGACCGACCGGGTGGAGAGCGCACCCGGCACGGTGACGCAGGTCCGCACCTCGGC
>JAEYZJ010000059.1 GCA_023430705.1 Pseudomonadota bacterium
AAGCTCACCTCGGGGGACCTGACGCTCACGTCCGTGGGCGGCTAGGCGCGGACATGCCGAAAGCCTGCGTTTCGGTGCTACGAGCGCAGTAGGGCCGGCCTTCAGCTGGTCAGCACGATGCGCATCAGGTCGGCGGTGTTGCGGGCGCCCAGCTTTTCCATGACGCGAGCCCGGTGGACCTCGATGGTGCGGGGAGAGATGCCAAGCACGCGGCCGCAGGATGGCGAGACCGTCCTCGTGCCCGACGCGCATGTTGACCAGGGCGATATCGGGCGCACGCCGCTCGGCGGCGAGCAGGAAGCCGGCGGCGTCGGTCGCGAACGCGGTCTGGAAGCCCTCGAGCCGGAACAGAACGCTCAGCGCTTCGCAGGTTGCTGCATCGGCGTCGAGAATATGAACGAGCCGATCGCGGTGCAAGAATGATGGATAGTATAACTGGTCCGTCACGTCGTCCTCCGGCAGCAAAGGGCGGCGGCATACTACGCGCTGCTGTCGGCACGGGGCTCGGCGGCCTGACCGGCCGCACTAAACGCACCCTGAACTTGCCAGTATTCGCCGTTCCTGATCGTTCCCACAATATCGGTGCACAGCATGCATTAAGTGGGGCCGCTATCCGATTAGGGGAACCACTTATGCGGCGGCGCGTAGCAGGGACTAGGCATAAATGCCTATCAGGGAGATGTCAAGGACATTGTTCCTATTTATGTACTTGCCAAAGCAGCCGCTAGGATGCTAGACCTAAGGGCGTAGGGAGATACCCAATGCGCCTTGATAGCTCGATCTTCACCGACGCCGACGAAGCCCGTAAGCACCTTGAGGCACAGCGCTGGCCGAACGGCCCGGTCTGCCCGCATTGCGGCAACGTCGAGCAGTCCAAGATCACCGCGCTCAAGGGCACCAAGCACCGCCCCGGCGTCTACCAGTGCAATGCTTGCCGTGAGCAGTTCACCGTCACCGTTGGTTCGGTGTTCGAGCACTCCAAGATCAAGCTCAACAAGTGGCTGCTGGCGACGTTCCTCATGGCTTCATCCAAGAAGGGTATGAGCGCGCACCAGCTGCACCGCATGCTCGGCGTCACCTACAAGACCGCTTGGTTCATGGCCACCGCATCCGCGCCGCAAT
Organism: Pseudomonadota bacterium; assembly: GCA_023430705.1. Lineage (GTDB taxonomy): Bacteria > Pseudomonadota > Alphaproteobacteria > Rhizobiales > Devosiaceae > Devosia_A. Next base: position 1,123 of record JAEYZJ010000059.1, read on the forward strand.
GGCTGAGGACGTGAAGTCGGCCGGCCCCATCGGCGGCGAAGGCAAGACCGTCGAAGCCGACGAAACATACATCGGCAAGAACGACGACCAGACCATGCCCGCTTACCGCAAGGGCGCACCCTACAAGTCGAAGAAGCTCGGCACTCGCAAGCGCACCGTTGTTGCACTGGTGGAGCGCGGCGGCTCAGTCCGTTCGTTCCATGTCGAGCATGCGACCGCTGCAACGGTGCAGGAAATCCTGTTCACCAACGCTTCGCGCGAGTCCACGCTCTACACCGACGAAAGCCGCCTCTACACGGTGCTAGGCAAGGACTACGACGCCCACCGCACCGTGAACCACAGCGGCAAGGAATACGCCCGCTACGAAGGCGATAAGGTCGTCCACACCAACACCATCGAGAACGTGTTCTCGGTGTTCAAGCGTGGCATGCTCGGCACCTACCAGCATTGCGGCGAAGCCCATCTGCACCGCTACCTTGCCGAGTTCGACTTCCGCTACAACCGCCGCTCCAAGCTCGGCGTGGAGGACAACCTGCGCCACGACATGCTGCTTGCCATGACTGGCGGCAAGCGCCTCACCTATCGGCGGATTGGTGAAGCCCGTATCGCCTAAGCAGCGCATCAAGCAGCGCATCAAACTGCTGAAGCGAGTCCACAAGAAGATGAAGACGGGCTAACCTCACCCCATCGACTTGGGGGAGTCTTCAAAAATGGTTGGTGAAGCTTTTGCTGGCCTTACCGCTTTCAAGGCGTTGATGGATACGGCGACTGGCCTGAAGAGTATCCATGACGCTACCATTCGCGATCAGGCGGTATTCACTCTGCAAAGAGAAATCCTTGCAGCCCAATCGGCACAAATGTCGCTGATTGAGCAAATAGGCCAACTTGAAGCAGATATTGCCCGCTTTGAAACATGGGACACAGAGAAACAACGCTACGAGCTGGTGAACCTTAAGCCCACTGGATCGGTCCTCGCATACGCGATAAAGCCTGCCATGCAGGGCAGCGAGCCACCCCATCATATTTGTGCAAACTGCTACGAGCGGCGCACGAAGTCGGTCCTCCAATCTGAGTTTTGGCAGCCGCTGCGATGTCGCGTGCTGGTTTGCCATACGTGCGGCGCCGTCCTGTATGTTGATGGGCAACCCGACTCAGAACACGCGAAACTGCGCCCACGGGCACGCGCCTAGTTTTTTGCCGGCCCACGCTTGGCAGGTTGTGGCTTGGGCTTCTCCGTCTTGCTGTTCTCATGCGGCTTTGGCTTGGTTTCAAGCATCCGCTTCAGCGTCTCGTTGAACTTGGCTTCGTCGTCTTTGGGGGCATTCGCCATGGGTGAAGAGAATATCTTTCTGAAGTTGCCTCCCAACATCCGCGCCTTCGCGTTGGTGAGGCACTACCTGTCGTCGTTCGCCTTGATGGAGTCCGGCGTCAATGGCGCTATCAAGGCAGCCCTAAAGCTAGATGCGGGCCAAGGGTTCATTGTCTGCAAGAACCTTCAGTTCCGCAGCAAGATGCTGATATTGCGGACCCTCGTTGATCATCTCCCCATGGGCGAGGACGAGCGCAAGTCCTTCGACAAACTCATTGTCCGGCTAACCGTCCAGTCCGACGACCGAAACATGGTTGCCCATGACGTATTCGGCCCCGATGAGCACGGGGACGGAGTCGAGTTTATCGTCACCAAGGCTTCGGGGAAACTTCGGTTTCCCGATGTGCGCTGGTCGGTCGCACTTGTCGAAGAAAAATCGAATGAACTGCTCGAAGCGCTAGCACGGCTGAAGGACCTTAGTTCAGCCTTCCGCCGCTCCGAAGTCATCAAGGCGATGATGGACCACCCTAACCCTGGTGCTGTCTTGTGGCCCACTGATGCGCTAAGCGGGCTAGCTGGTCTGTTTGCGGCATCCCCCCGAGCATCATCAGATCAAGATTTGATCCCTCAAGAGACCATAGACGCCAAATCTCCTGAAGCTCCTCAAGAGCTTCAGCCGAGAGCTGAATAGTTTCCTCACTAGGAGCGCTGTCCGAAGCGCTAACCGGCCTGCCACGCAGGGAATCACTATCCATTTCAAACCTACTTTGGCAAGTATATAATTAGGACATTGCTCCTATCAGCAGGATTCTTCCTGAACGGCCCGTTATCGCCGTCCTGGGATGCTGACTGAGCTACCTCGGCTGCGACTTGATGGCGTCGCGGATTTCCATGAGGAGCTTTTCCTCGGCGGTGGGGGCGGCGGGCTCGGCTTGGGATGCGGCCTGCTGGCGGCGCAGGCGGTTGACGCCCTTGACCACGAGGAAGAGCACGAAGGCGATGATGGTGAACTTCACCACGGCGTTGATGAACAGCCCGTAATTCAGCGTGGCGACCCCCGCGGCCTTCGCCGCTTCGATGGTCGGGTAGGCGGCGCCCGGTGGGGGGAACAGCGGAACGAAGAGGTTGGAGAAATCCACGCCCTGCAGGATCAGACCGATGAGGGGCATGAACACGTCGTCGACGAGGGAGGAGACGATGGAGCCGAAGGCGGCGCCGATGATCACGCCGATGGCGAGATCGATGACGTTGCCCTGGAGCGCAAAATCCCGGAATTCCTTGAACATCTGCTTCTCCTTCCTTGCTGTGCCGCGCCGGCCGCCTGGCCGGGCTCGCCGAAAAGGCGAAGCCGCGCCGCTGAGCTTGTCGCGTTTCCAGCGGCAAAAGCAACTCCCTTCCGGCGGCCCGCGACAAGCCCCGACTTTGTGTGGCCTTGCAGGGGGACCGGGGGAGGCAGATATTCCGGGCAGATATATGAGTATGGCATGGTCGACACTCTGACCGACACAACGGACTCGCTGCGACAGGCGATCGACTTCATTCCGCAGGGCATCGCGGTGTTCGACCGCGACCTGCGCATCGTGACGTCGAACTCGCGCTACGCCGAACTGCTGGCCGTGCCGCCGGAGCTGGTGAAGCCGGGAACTGCGCTCTACGACCTGGCTCTCTATGTGGCGCGGCGCGGGGATTTCGGGCCGGGTGACGCGATCAACCTGGCAGTGCAGCGCGTGCAGACGCTGACCCAGTCGCATGCCACGGTAAGCCAACGGCTCGGCGCCGAGGGCCAGGTGCTGGAGTTCCACTCGTCGCGCCTGCCCGACGGCGGACTGGTGATCAGCTTTGCCGACGTGACGGCGCGGGTGCAGGCGGAAACCGAACTGGCAACCATCAACCAGTCGCTCGAGGGACGCGTCGCGGAGCGCACGGCCGCGCTGATTCAGGTCAACTCCGAGCTCGAGGTGGCGCGGGCCAAAGCCGACGCGGCCAACCGCGACAAGACGCGGTTCTTCGCCGCGGCCAGCCACGACCTGCTGCAGCCGCTGAATGCGGCGCGGCTCTATACCTCGACGCTGGTGGAACGCGCCGGCGGCACCGGGCTCGACGACCTCGCGCAGTCGATCGAAGCCTCACTGTCAGCGGTCGAGGAGATCATGTCAGCGCTGCTTGACATCTCCCGCATCGACGCAGGTGCGCTGAAGCCCGCATCGGTGCCGTTCCAGGTGGGTGACCTGCTCAAGAAGCTCGATGTCGAGTTCGCGCCGCTGGCGCTGAAGAAGGAGATCACGCTCAAGCTGATCGGCACGTCGCTGGCGGTGCTGGGCGACCGGGCGCTGGTGGCGCGAATCATCCAAAACCTCGTCTCGAACGCGATCAAGTACACGCGGCCGGGCGGCCGGGTGCTCGTTGGCGCACGGCTGCGAGGCGGACGGGTGCGGATCGACGTGATCGACACGGGAATCGGCTTCAACAAGGACCAGCACGGGTTGATCTTTGCCGAGTTCAGCCGGCTGGAGCACGGCGCGCGCATGGCCCAGGGGCTGGGCCTCGGACTCTCGATCGTCAAGCGCCTCGTCTCGGCGCTGGGACTGACGATGGAACTCGAGAGCGTCGAAGGGCGCGGCTCGCGTTTCTCGCTCTATCTGCCCCATCACCGCTCGCTCAACGTGGCGGCGGAGCCGGAGTCGGCGCGGGAGCCCGTCTCGAACCTCACCGGCCTGCGCATCCTGTGCGTCGACAACGAGCGTGCGATCCTCGATGCGATGGAGGGCCTGCTCGGCGCCTGGGGCTGCGACGTGCGGTCGGCGCGCTCGCTCAAGGATATCGACAAGGACGCGCTGCTGCTGGGCTGGCTGCCGGACCTGGTGCTGATGGACTACCACCTAGACCAGACCTCGGGGCTCGATGCGGTGGAATGGCTGCGCCACAACGTGGGCGGGCACCTGCCGGCCGCGCTGGTCACGGCGGACCGCAGCGCCGCCGTACGGACGCTGGCCCAGGAACGCGGCATCGCGGTGGTGACCAAGCCGGTAAAGCCCGCAGCCCTCCGCGCAACGATCAGCCAGCTGTCAGGGCAACGCGAGCGGAAGCGGGCCGAGGCGTAAGGCCGGCCGGCAGCGTGGCGGCGGCCGGTCCCGGCGCTAGGCGCCGCTCAGCAGTTCGTCGAACTGGCCGTCTTCGATCTTGGAGGCAGCGATGACGGCCTGGGTGCGGCTGTCGACATCGAGCTTCTGCAGGATCGCCGAAACGTGCGCCTTGACGGTCGCCTCGGAGATCGAGAGTTCGTAGGCGATCTGCTTGTTCATCAACCCGTCGCTGAGCATCATCAGCACGCGGACCTGCTGCGGTGTCAGCGTGGCGAGCCGGCGCATCAGCTGGCTCTGGCTGTCCTCAGCCGGAAATTCCATGCCCTCGGGCACGTAGACCTCGCCCGACAGCACCGTTTCGATGGCGCGCCGGATGTCGGCGGGGCCGACCGACTTGTGCAGGTAGCCGGACGCGCCGAGTTCGAAGGCGCGGCGGACGGTACCGCCGTCCTCGACGGCGGTGACGATCATCACCGGGATCTCGGGATACTGGGCGCGCAACAGCAACAGGCCCGAAAAGCCACGCGTGCCGGGCATGTTGAGGTCGAGGAGCACGAGGTCGCAGTCCCGGTCGGCCTCCAACGCGCGACTGAGCTCGGCGAGGTCGCCGGCCTCCTCCACCGAGATGGACGGATCGCCGCCGGCCAGCGTCTGGCGCAACGCGGCGCGGAACAACGGGTGGTCATCGACGATGATGATGCGGCGCGTGGTCATGAACCCTTTAACTCCTGGCGGCCCTACCTATCAATTCAGTCCCTCCTTTTGTATCCCACTTATGGCTGCGGACGCAGTTTTCATGGCGATTCGCAAAATGCGAGTGGGCTTAACCCGATCTTTACCATGTTTTCTCAAGAGTAGCCGGCATGCGATGGCTGCCAAAGGCCGCGCAGGATGTTTTCAGGTGCTTGGGATCGACCGATGGCCCGCGCGACTTCCTCGTTCCACCAGGAAGATTTCAGCCAGTCCGGCACTGGCGAATGGCAGGAGCTGCGCGGCGAACTGGTCGCGCTGCTCGATCAGGTTGAAACCCAGGTAGCCCGCACGGCGCGGCCGGAGCCGGCCTATGACGGGCTGGCCGAGCGGATGCGCGACCTGCGCCACCGCGTCACCGAAGTAGAGCCCGACACCCGCCACCGCGAGGCGCTGCGCTCGGTACAGCGCGCCATCGACAAGTTCAGCGACCGGGACCCGATCCACCCGGCGCGAGAGAATCCGCGCGACACGCTGGAGGCCGCAATCCAGCAGATTCGGGCGCGCCACTTCCAGCAGCCACCGGCGACGGAGCCGGCCCGACCGGCAGCGAACGCGCCGCGCTTCGACGAGCTGGCGCACGCGGTGGGCGGCATTTCGGAACGGCTCGAGCGGCTCGAGGCCGAACTCAAGGCGCAGGCGCGCGGCCAGACGGCGAATGTACGCGAGATCGCCGATCAGATGAGCCAGTTGAGCCACGTGGTGGAGCTGCTGGCGGGCGCCGTAGGCGAGACCGGGCAGGTTAAGCGCCTCGAAGGCCATATCGCGGGCCTTGCCGCGCTGATCGCCGAAGGACCAAGGGTCGACCTCGACGCACTGAACCGTCGTCTCGACGACGTGGCCTCGACGGTATCGCGCCTGGCCGAGCTGCAGCGGCACTACGGCGAGAGCGCCGACCTCGGCGGCATGACGGCCCGACTCGATGACGTGAGCGCTACGGTCGGCCGACTGGCGGACCTGCAGGTCGAGTATGTGAACAAGGCTGAAAGCCCACGCGAGGTTACCGGCCTCAAGTCCGCGATGGACGCGATCGAGGAAGGCCTGCGCGGCATCTATGATCGCCTCGACGCGGTCGAGCGCAGCATGGCGATACCGCCGGCCGAACTCGAGACGATCACTGCCGAACTGGGCAAGATCGCGCTCGCCATCAAGACGCCGCAGCATCCGCAGGGCCTGATCGAGCTCATCGACGCGCTCAATGACCGTATCTCCGACATCGAGGCGCGCAGCTCCGAGGTCGGCGAGCTGAAGATCGACATGGAGGCGCTGCGCAACACCGTCGCCGCCGCCCTGGAGCCCCGCTTTGCGGCCCTTGAGACGCAGATCGAGGCGCTGTCGGACAAGATGACCGAACGCCCGGGCGATCCCAGCATCGCGCAGCTTGAAAAGCAGGTGCGCCAGCTGGTCGCTCGCATGGACCAGACGGGCGAGCAACTGACCGGGCTCGCCAAGCTCTATGCCACGCCGGCCGAGATGCCGGATCTGGCGGAGCTGGCCGACAAGGTGGCCGAGCGCACCTCGGAAGCGATGAAGCGGGCTGCTCCTGCTGCCAACGGGCTCGACGACGCCGGCT
>JAEYZJ010000079.1 GCA_023430705.1 Pseudomonadota bacterium
CGGGGATGGCCCTTGCCGAAGCACGGGACGCCGCCGGCGAGCGACAGGTTCCTGACCTCCGAGAGCACGAAGCGGTCGTAGTGGGGCAGGAACAGGTCGAACGTGCCGGTGCCGCCGGTGATCGCGATCGTGCCGGACGACAGGCCAAGCCGGTCGAACGCCCCTTCGACGGGCAGCCCGGCCGGGTTCCAGAGGGTGGCGAGCGGATCGTCCGGGTCGGGGGCGAGGGTATCGACGGATCGGGTGAGGACGAGCCGCCGGCGACCCGGATTGGGGTGGCGGCTATGCCCCAGCCGCCCCAGCACGACGATGGCGGCGCGATCGAGCGCCGCCTGGAACAGTCGCCAGTCCGCGTCGCTGCGCAGTGCCTCGGGCATCGTTCCGTCGGCAGCGGCGATCATGCCGTCTTCCGACACGATGGCATGTCCTTCGACGACGACGCTGGTTCCCGGGATCGACATGCGAAGGGCTGTAGCGAGTGTCGCGACAGGCCGCAAGTCTCGTGCTAGTCAACGAAAATGCAGCCGACGCCCCCATCAGTGACGCCCCTCATCCTGCCGCTCGGGGACCGCGGCCTGCTGGTGCGGTTCGGCGACCGGCTGACGGCCGAGGCCAATGCGGGCGCCATCGGGCTTTGCCGGCGCATCGAGGCGGCGGGACTTGCCGGGATGGTGGAAGTGGTGCCGAACCTCGTCTCGGTGCTGCTCAGGTACGACCCGGCCGTGGTCTCGTTCGACCGGCTGGCCGGCGAGGTCAGGCTGCTCGTCTCCGGCCCGGCGGGGACGCCCGACGCGGGGCGTGAGGTCACGATCGCAGTCGCCTTCGACGGGGAGGACCTCGCGGAAGTCGCGCAACTGCTCGGCATTGGCGTGGCCGGGTTCATCAGCGCGCATAACCGCAGGCCGCTGCAGGTGCTGGCGACGGGCTTTGCGCCCGGGTTCGTCTATTGCGGGCTGCACGAGGACGCGCTCGCGGTGCCCCGGCGGCAGGTGGTGCGGCGGCAGGTCCCCGCGGGCACGGTGCTCTTCGCCGCCGGCCAGACAGCCATCACCTCGACGCCGATCCCCACGGGCTGGCACGTCATCGGCCATACCGGATTCCGCAACTTCGACCATGCCGCGACGCCGCCCTCGCACCTTGCGGCGGGCGACACGGTACACTTCGAGGTCGCATGAGGCCCGCGATCCTTATCCATCGCGCCGCGCCGCTGACGACGCTCCAGGACGCCGGCCGACCCGGGCTGCTGCGCTACGGCATCAGTGCCTCGGGGCCGATGGATGGCGGCGCCTTCCGGCGGGCCGGTTACTGGCTCGGGGGCGCAGGCTCCACCGGCATCGAGTTCACCCCGGCGGGCCTCGGCTTCACCGTCGAGGGGGGGACGCTGGGGGCGGCGTTCGACGGCGGCGCGTTCACGCTCACGGTCGACGGAGCGGAGAGACTGTGGCCGACGCGGGCCATGCTGAAGCCCGGCGCGGTGGTGGAGATCAGGCCCGGCGCGGCCGGCAACTACGGCTATGTCCGCTTCGACCGCGAAGTCGAGGTGCCCGCGGTGCTGGGCAGCCGCTCGACCAGTTCGATGGCGGGCCTCGGGGGATGGCAGGGCCGGACGCTCGCGGCAGGGGACGTGATCCCGTTTGGCGCCTCGGTGCCCCGCCAGCCGTCGCAACACCCGCGTCCGGCGGACGTCCGGGACGGACCGATCCGCGTCCTGTGGGGCATCCACGCCGACCTGTTCGATGGCGCGGCGCGCGAGCGCTTCGTTTCCGAGGCCTTCGAGGTGTCGCCGCGGCTCGACAGGATGGGCGTGCGGCTGCGCGATCTGGCCGGCGTATTCGCCTCGGGCCGCGCCCTGTCGCTGGTCTCGGACGCGGTGGTGCCCGGCGACATCCAGATCCTCGGCGACGCCACGCCGATCGTGCTGATGCGCGACCATCAGCCGACCGGTGGATATCCACGCATCGCCACGGTCATCAGCGCCGACCTCGACCGCTTCGCCCAGCTCCGTCCGGGCAGCGAGGTGAGGTTCCGGCCGGTGACCCTGGCCCAGGCACAGGAGGCAAGGCCCTGACCACGTTCGATCTCAATGCCGACCTCGGCGAAGGCATGCCGGGCGACGACGAGTTGCTGGCCATCGTATCCTCGGCCTCGATCGCCTGCGGCGGGCATGCGGGCGATGACGAGACCATGCTGCGGACCGTGCGGGCGGCGCGGGACAGGGGCGTCGCCATCGGCGCCCATCCCGGATTCGCCGACCGCGAACACTTCGGCCGCCGCCGGCTGGTGTTGCCGCCCGCGGAACTGGACGCGCAGGTGCGCAGCCAGGTCCGCCGCCTCGTGGAGATCGCCGAGGACGTGGACGCGCGGGTGAGCTACGTGAAGCTGCACGGCGCGCTTGCCAACATGGCCGCGGAGGAGCCGGCCGTCGCGGCGCTCTGCTTCGCGTCGGCCACTGGGCTTGCCGACGAACTGGCGATCCTCGCCATCGACAACAGCGCCCAGGTCGAGGTGGCCGAGACCATGGGCTACAAGGTGGTGCGGGAGGCCTATGCGGACCGCGGCTACCTGCCCAGCGGCCTGCTGGTGCCGCGAGCGGAGCCGGGCGCAGTGCTGCACGACCCGGCACAGATCGCCGAGCGGGCCGTCCGTCTTGCGAGGTCCGGCGAAATCGTGGCGGTCGACGGGACGGTGATCGCGACGCGCGCCACCTCGCTCTGCATCCATGGCGACACGGCCGAGGCGGTGGCCATAGCCCGTGCCGTCCGGCAGGCGCTGGAGGCGGAGGGGATCGCCGTGGCCGCGCCCTACTGAGGTTGCGCGCGCCCCCCGAGTTGGGCCATATCGGCGGCCTCACACGGGGAGTGTTGCCATGGCCGCCAGGATCATCGACGGAAAGAGCTACGCCGAGGGGCTCAGGGGTCGCATCGCCGGCCATGTGGAGCGCCTCAAGCGCGATCACGGCATCACGCCGGGGCTCGCGGTGGTCATCGTCGGGCACGATCCCGGCAGCCAGATCTACGTCACCAACAAGGCGCGCCAGACCGTCGAGGTGGGCATGCACTCGGAAAAGTACGAACTGCCCGAGGATACGGCGGAAGCCGATGTGCTGGCGCTGGTCGAGAAGCTGAATGCCGATCCGGCCATCCACGGGATCCTCGTCCAGCTGCCGATGCCCCCGCAGATCGATCCCAATCGGATCATCGCGACGATCTCGCCCGACAAGGACGTGGACTGCTTCACCCCGGCCAGCGTCGGCAAGCTGCAGATCGGGCTGCCCGGGCCGGTGAGCTGCACGCCGCTCGGCTGCCTGATGCTGCTGCGCGATACGCTTGGTTCGCTCGAGGGGCTCAACGCGGTGATCGTGGGACGCTCGAACCTCGTCGGCAAGCCCATGGCGCAGCTGCTGCTGCGCGAGAACTGCACCGTGACAATGGCGCACTCGAAGACGCGGAACCTGCCCGACGTGGTGCGCGCGGCCGATATCGTGGTGGCGGCAGTGGGCCGGCCGCGGATGATCAAGGGGGACTGGATCAAGCCGGGCGCCACCGTGATCGACGTGGGCATCAATCGGGTGCCGGCGCCGGACAAGGGCGAGGGCAAGACGCGGGTCGTCGGCGACGTCGATTACGCCGCCGCGGCCGAGGTCGCCGGCGCGATCACGCCGGTGCCGGGCGGGGTCGGCCCGATGACCATCGCGTGCCTCCTCGCCAACACGGTGACGACGGCCTCGCTGATCAACGGCCTCGAGCCGCCCAGGGACCTTACGCCCTAGGCCTGGCCGCCTGCGCCTTCGCGAACTCGTCGGCGAGCCGCTGCGGTGCGCGGAACCGCCAGGCGTCCTCGAGGCGCAGGCCCAGTTCCTCGTCCGAGATGAGGTCGAGCCGCACGAGGAGGCCGGGCCAGCCCTTGAAGTGGTCGGTCTGCCAGTAGATCTCGGGCGCTATCTCCATGAGCAGTTCCTTCTGCTCGAGGGGGCAGTGCAGCACCATCTCCTGCGGGCCGTGCACCGAAGCGAAGTCCTTCGATCGCACCTTGACCGAGGGCGAGCCGTAGCTGGTGGATTCGACGACCTCGGGCAGGCCGCGCCCGGCACAGATCCGGAGGATCCGCTCGATCTCGGTCTCTCGCGCCATTGGCCATCTCCCTTGCGTTGAAGCAAAAAACGGCAGCAGGGCAGGTGCCGAGTCTGGCGCATATCGAACCGATTGGCTACACCAGCCTTGAACCCGAAGCGCAGCCTCCCGGGGTCTCCATGACCGACGATTCCAGCACTGCCGAACTCGGGGACACCCGGCCGGACCCGAACGCGTTTCGCGACGCGGGGGACCAACTCAATCCCCAGTGGCTGGCGCGATTGCGCGGTCACCTCGCGTCCGGCGAGGGGCACGACCTCGCCGAGATGATGGCGCCGCTGCACGCTTCCGATGCCGGCGATGTGCTGGAGGCGCTGGAGCCCGACGAGCGCGTGGCCCTGGTGCAGATGCTGGGCGACAAGTTCGACTTCCTGGCACTGACGGAGGTCGACGAGTCGATCCGCAACGAGCTGATCGACGAGCTGCCCACCGCGGAGGTGGCGCGCGGCGTCGCCAGCCTCGAGAGCGACGATGCCGTCTACATCCTCGAGGACATGGATGCCAGCGAGCGCGACGAGATCCTCGCGCAGCTGCCGGCCTTCGAGCGCCTGAGCCTGAAGCGCAGCCTCGATTTCCCCGAGGATTCCGCGGGCCGGCGGATGCAGACCGACTTCATCGCCATTCCGCCGTTCTGGACCGTGGGCCAGACGATCGACTACCTCCGCGCGGAGGAGGATCTCCCGGACGAGTTCTACCAGCTCTACGTGGTCGACCCCAGCTATCGCGTGCTCGGCACCATCCCGCTCGACAAGTTCCTGCGCGCCAAGCGCAACGTGCAGATCGAGAAGCTGATGAACCGGGTGGTCCTGACGGTCGATGCGACCGAGGACCAGGAGGAGGCGGCCCGCGACTTCGAGCGCTACGACCTCGTCGAGATCGGGGTGGTGGACGAGAACCGGCGGCTCGTGGGCGTGCTGACCGTCGACGACATGGTCGATGTCATCCACGAGGAGGCGACCGAGGACATCAAGCTGCTGGGCGGCGTGGGCGACGAGGAGATTTCGGACAACGTCTTCTCCACCGTCCGCAGCCGTGCGCCCTGGCTGCTGGTGAACCTGTTCACCGCGATGCTGGCGTCGTTCGTGATCAGCCTGTTCAACGCCACCATCGAGCAGATGGTGGCGCTGGCGGCGCTGATGCCGATCGTCGCTTCCATGGGTGGCAACGCCGGCACCCAGACCATGACCGTCACCGTCCGCGCGCTGGCGACGCGCGACCTCGACCGGGCCCGCGTCCGGCGGCTCATCGTGCGCGAGGTATCGGGCGGCTTCATCAACGGCTGCCTGTTCGCGGTGCTGCTCGGCGCGGTCACCACCCTGCGCTACATGAATCCCAGCCTCGGCATCGTCATCGGGCTGGCCATGATCATCAACATGATCGCAGCCGGCTCGGCGGGCATCCTCATTCCGCTGGCGCTCGACAAGATGAAGATCGATCCCGCCATTGCCTCGTCGGTGTTCGTCACGACCGTCACCGACGTGATCGGCTTCTTCGCCTTCCTCGGCATTGCGGGGCTGTGGTTCGACCTGTTCTGAGGCCGTCCCCGCCAAATCTCGACTCATCCACTGTGGCTTTCGCGCCACTTCCCAAGCGCCCCTTGCCGGGTTAACGAATCATTACTGCCGCAATTCCGTCTCCAATCGTTGTTGCGGCAGATCGAGAACGGCAAGAAGGAGCTTTGATGCGCAGCCATTCAAAGACCGAATGGTGGCGTTCCGCAGTCCCGACGGTGTCCTGGACACTGGTCTGTCTGCTGGCAATGTCACTCGTGTTCACTATCGTTGCCGGCGCCTAGGACGGGGCGCAACTGGACCTGAAGGTCCTTCGATAGTACAGAATTTTGGAAGGGCGCCGGGCCACTCGGCGCCCTTCGGCATTCCCGAGGCCATTCCATGAAGCTCATCTTCGCCAACCGCAACTACTCGAGCTGGTCGCTTCGGCCCTGGCTCGTGCTCAAGCACTTCGGCATCCCGTTCGACGAGGAGCAGGTCCTGCTCAACGGCGAGGGGTGGAAGGAGACCATCCGCCGCAAATCGCCGAGCGGCAAGGTGCCGGTGCTGATCGACGGCGATCTCGTCATTCCCGAGACCATCGCCATCGTCGAGTACCTGAACGACAAGTATCCGGCCAAGGGCATCTGGCCCTCGAACCGCGTCGAGCGCGCGCTGGCACGCGCCGCGGCCGCAGAGATGCATGGCGGCTTCAACGCCCTGCGCGACAATGCGCCGATGAACCTCAGGGCCTCGCATCCGGGCAAGGTCGATGTCGACCTGGTGGCCGACGACCTCAAGCGCATCGAGCGCATCTGGGGCGACCTGCTGAACCGCTCGGGCGGGCCATACCTGTTCGGCAGCTTCACTGCCGCCGATGCCATGTATGCCCCGGTCGCGACCCGGATCCGCACCTACGAGCTGCCGGTCAGCGACCTCGCACAGGAGTATGTCGAGGCGATCTACGCCCTGCCGGCATTCCAGGAATGGTTGGCGGAGGCAGTGAAGGAGCCGTGGATCGTCGAGCAGGACGAGATCGACATCATCCAGGCAAAGCGGGACGCGGCCGGCCACGCATGATGCATATGATCAAGCTCTGCGTCGGCGTCGCCACGCTGGAGGAGCTCGAGGGCTACCGCAACGAGCGGGCCCACTGGTGGGGCGCCGACTACGGTGAGGACGTGCACGTCCATCGCACCCGGACAATGCCCAAGCGGCGTGCCGAGATGGAAGGGCAGGGCTCGATCTACTGGGTGATCTCGGGAGTGGTGCGGTGCCGGCAACCGATCCTGCGGCTCGCGGCGGCGGTGGACGAGCAGGGCCTCGCCTGCTGCGACATCATCATGGCGCCCGACCTGATCCGCACCATTCCGCGGCCAAAATCACCGTTCCAGGGCTGGCGCTACCTTGAACCCAAGGACGCACCCGCCGATCTGGAACAGGGTGGGTTGGCCGAGGAAAGCTCGGCGGAACTCGCCGAGGAACTGGCCAGGCTGGGACTGATCTGATGCAGGTCGAGCGCATCGGCAACATCAATGTGGCGACCTATGACGGGCCGGTGCTCGCCAGCGAGCGGGATGCCATAGATGTGATCGGCGACACCTACGGCCAGGAGGTCGACATGGTGGTCTTCCCGGCCGAGACGCTGACCGACGATTTCTTCTGGCTGAGCAGCGGTTTGGCCGGGGCCGTGCTGCAGAAGTTCCAGAACTACCGGCTGCGCGTCGCCATTGTCGGCGATGTCGCGCGCTTCACGGCCGAGAGTTCATCGCTGCGCGACTTCATTCGCGAGAGTAACTTGCGCGGGCAGATGGTCTTCGTGCCCGACCGGGCTGCACTGGAAGCCCTGCTATGAGTACAAGTCCAACCCCCAACGTTAATCATCGATTAATAATCAGCACTTGCAAGCGCCCGGATCATTCCCTCATTCTTCCGGCCGACAGGTGCAATTGTCGTAACCCGAGGGGGCGTCGGTCTCGGGCTTCGACCGGGGACAGCTGATGGCCGGAACTGGGACGCACGTCATTGTCGTGGGCAATGAGAAAGGTGGCTCGGGCAAATCGACCACCGCGTTCCACCTTGCCGTTTTCCTGATGTACCAGGGTTTCCGCGTCGCCTCGATCGACGTCGACAGCCGACAGCAGACCCTGACGCAGTATGTCCGCAACCGCCGGAACTGGGCGCAGGCGCACGACCTGAAGGTCCCGCACGCCACGCATTTCCACCTGCCGCTCTCCAAGTCCGACTCGGTCAAGGAGAACCACCGGGTCGAGTTCGACCTGTTCCGGCAGGCCATCATCGAGGTGGAAGGGGACGCCGACTTCCTGATCGTCGACACGCCGGGCTTCGATACCCACCTGACGCGACTGGCGCACTCGCTGGCCGACACCCTGGTGACGCCCCTCAACGAATCGATCATCGATCTCGACGTGATGGCGCATGTGGATCCGGTGACGGGCGATCCGCGCGAGATGAGCCACTATGCGCGGCTGGTGCAGCGGGCGCGCACGGAGCGATTGTCGATCGACGGGCGGACGATCGACTGGGTGATCGTCAGGAACCGCATCTCCATGCTGCCCTCGCGCAGCGCGAGGCTGGTGCAGGCGGCGATCGAGAAGATTGCCGTGCGGCTGGGCTGCCGGGTGGCGGACGGCATCGCCGAGCGCGTGATCTTCCGCTCGCTGTTCCCCACGGGCATGACGGTATTCGACCCGCTCGACGAGGAGATGCTCGGCGGCCTGCCGTCGATGTCGCATCTCAGTGCGCGGCAGGAGTACCGTGCGCTCGTCGATGCGCTGCGACTGCCCGTCAGCGAACGGGCCCGGGCCCGGATCGAGGGGGAGAAGGCCCTCGCGGCGAGCGCCGGCGAGCCGTCGCGCTTCCAGCACATGGCGGGCGAGTAGCCCCTAGCGCCGGTGCGGCATGATGACGTGGACGGCACGCGCGCCATCGGGCCCGAAGACATCGAGCTCGATGCCGACGGGCGGCATCAGCATGCGACGCGTCCGGGCGCTCAGCGCCATGACGACGCCGAGCAGGTCGCCGACGCCGCGACGCTTCAAACCCGGATTGAACCGCGTCACCATCGCGTTGACCGCCTGCCTGCGGACAACGGCGTCTTCGGACGCGAGAGCCGATTGCCCGACAAATCGGGCGAGTTCGGACAGACTAGACGTTTCGCTCATTTGGGCTACTCCAACACAGGCCACAAATTCGCATCCCTGGGCGGCTGCCCGGGCGTGCTCACGATTGCATCGCCAGGCAGCTCATCTTTGCTTTCTTCATTTCGTTGCAGACGCTCGTCGCATCGTCACGTCCACCGAACCCGCTGAAGCGGGCGCGGAAGAACACCTGTCCGTTCTTTTCGAACCGCTCGATATACGGGCGGAAGGAACCGAGCGTGCCGACGCGGGACGAGGCGTCGCTGATCAGCGAGTTCGCGCCCCCCTCGGTCGGGGATGCCCCGACCTGGACGATCCAGCCCGACGCTGCCGGCTGCTCCGGCTCGACCTGGGCGACTTCGATCGGGGCAGGCGCGGGCTGGTTCTCCACGGGAGCAGCGGCGACCGCCGTGCTGCCCGAGGTCATGAGGTCGATGGGCTCGCCTTCGTCGCCGATGCCGACCGGCGGCAGCAGCGGCGCGGACGGAGCCGTCTGGCCGAGCGGCGCAGGCGCGGCCCCGAGCGAGAAGGTGTCGCTGAGCCAGGCGCCGATCACGTCGAAGGGACGATCCTCTTCGCTGGTCGTCGCCGCGACGGCCGCCGGCTGCGCCAGTGACCTGGCGGCCTGCACGGCCTCGTCGAAGCCCAGGTCGGCCGGGCGGGCGTTCGGCATGGGTGCGGCCGCGACGGCAACCGAGGCGACGGTCACGTCGTCCTGCTGCTGGCTCGCCTCAACCGGCATGAGCGCCACGGCGCGGAAGCTGGGATAGGGCAGCGGCATGACCGGCGTGGGGTCGGCGGAGGCGACCATGACGGTTGCGCCCTTGCGCCCCGGGGGCGGGATCATCGCGACATCGAGGTAACCGCCGGAGCGGCCCTTGGGCAGGTAGGACTTCACCAGCTCGCGCACCTTGGCGTCGCGGGCGCCGCTCGAGTCAAAGCCGAAGCCGGCGACCACGATGTGGCGACCGTTGCTGCGTGCTGCCGTGAGCAGGTTGAACCCCGAGGCGTTGGTGTAGCCGGTCTTGATGCCGTCGACGCCGTTCGAGCCGAGCAGGCGGTTGTGGTTGCCGTAGGTCCGCTTGCCGTAGGAGAAGGACTTGGTCTGGAAGTACTCGTAGTACTTCGGGAAGTGCTGGTACACCGCGATGCCGAGCAGCGCCTGGTCGCGCACGGTCGTGACCTGACCCGGATTGGGCAGGCCGGAGGCGTTCTTGTAGGTCGTGTGCGCCATGCCGAGCGCGCGCGCCGTCGTGGTCATCCGCTGCGCGAAGGCGCTCTCGGAACCGGAGATGTTCTCGGCGATGACGCGCGCCACGTCGTTCGCGGAAATCGTGACGAGGGCCTTGATGGCGTTCTCGACGGTGATGGTGGAGCCGGACTTGACGCCGAGCTTGGTCGGCACGGCCGCGGCGGCGTACTTGGAGACCGAGAACTTGGTCTTCAAGCTTATGTTACCGGCCGCGAGTTCCTGGAAGACGATGTAGAGCGTCATCACCTTGGTGACGGACGCCGGATAGCGCGCCGCGTCGGCGGCACTCTCATAGAGGACCTTGCCCGTCTTGGCGTCGACGACGATGCCCGCGTACTTGCGCGGGACCGAAGCCGCCGCGGCCTCGGACACGAGAGGGACCAGCAGCGACAGGGCGATGACGACGGCCGCAAGGGCACGCGTGATCCGGTCGCGCAAAAGGGAAAAATGCCTCGGCGAAAGCACCCGGTACTCCAACTACACTCGGACTGAAACTGTCCGTACTCACACGCCTGGAGAAGCGGCGCCGGATCGTCCCCCTATCGGTCCGGACGCGCTCCCTGTTGCCACCCAGATTAGCCCCGGCGCCTTACCATTTCGCTAAAATGCAATGGATTGCGGGGACTTGCCCTGGATCACGGAACAGGCGGGACCTGCTCCTAAGGTTAGGTGACAGGGCACTTAACAAGCGCACCGGTTAGCCTACATAATGGCGACACCATGCTGCTTCGAACCGATCTCTCCCTGAACCGAGCCATGCGTGCCGCCATCGCCGTGGAGACCGCGCCAAAAGGTGCAGCCACTCCGCCAAGCGGTGCCGGGGACGAGGGTGAGGATCGCCGCGGGAACGGCTCGAACAAGCAAGATACAGCGACCATCACGAAGCCCAAGACCCGGAGCAAGCGGCCCAGCCTCTATCGGGTGCTGCTGCTCAACGACGACTACACGCCGATGGAGTTCGTCGTTCTGGTTCTGCAGGACGTGTTCAACAAGACCCGCGAAGATGCCATGCGGATCATGCTCCATGTGCACAACCAGGGCGTTGGCGAGTGCGGCATCTATCCGTTCGAAGTGGCCGAGACGAAGGTCACGAGGGTCATGGATGCCGCCCGCAAGAACCAGCACCCGCTGCAGTGCGTGATGGAAAAGCAATAGGAACCGACATATGCCCTCTTTTTCCCGCGGACTTGAGAAGGCCCTCCATCAGGCGATGAACCTGGCCCGGGAGCGGGCACACGAGTTCGCTACGCTCGAGCACCTGTTGCTGGCACTGACCGACGACCGCGACACCATCGCGGTGCTGACCGGGTGCGACGTCGACATCGAGGCGCTGAAGTCGGACCTCGAGGATTTCATCAACGAAGAGCTCGACAGCCTCGTCGTGCCCAACGGGCAGGACGCCCGGCCGACGGCTGCCTTCCAGCGCGTGATCCAGCGTGCCGTGATCCATGTCCAGTCCTCGGGCAAGGAGGAAGTGACCGGCGCCAACGTGCTCGTTGCGATCTTTGCCGAGCGCGAGAGCCATGCGGCCTATTTCCTCGAACAGCAGGACATGACCCGGCTCGATGCCGTCAACTTCATCTCGCACGGCATCACCAAGTCCGGCCCGAGCGAGGAGCGTCGCGTGCGCGGCGCCGAGAGCCCGGCCGGCGGGGCGCAGAGCGAGGATGGTGAGCGTTCCGGCAGCGGCCAGAACTCGGCGCTGGCCGACTTCTGCGTCAACCTCAACGACAAGGCCCGCGCCGGCAAGATCGATCCGCTGATCGGCCGCGACCCCGAGCTGCGCCGCACCATCCAGGTGCTGTGCCGCCGCTCCAAGAACAATCCGATCTACGTGGGTGACGCCGGCGTCGGCAAGACGGCCATCGCCGAGGGCCTCGCCCGCAAGATCGTCGAGGGCGACGTGCCCGAAGTGCTGCGTGAATCCGTGATCTACGCGCTCGACATGGGCTCGCTGCTCGCCGGCACGCGCTATCGCGGCGACTTCGAGGAGCGGCTGAAGGCCGTGATGAAGGAGCTCGAGAAGCATCCCGACGCGATCCTGTTCATCGACGAGATCCACACCGTGATCGGGGCGGGCGCCACCTCAGGCGGCGCGCTCGATGCCTCCAACCTGCTGAAGCCCGCGCTGGCTTCGGGCAACATCCGCTGCATCGGTTCGACGACCTACAAGGAATATCGCCAGTTCTTCGAGAAGGACCGGGCTCTCGTCCGCCGCTTCCAGAAGATCGACGTGGCCGAGCCGACCATCCCCGACGCGATCGAGATCGTGAAGGGCCTGCGTCCGTACTTCGAGGACTACCACAAGCTCAAGTACACCGATGAGGCCCTCAAGGCCGCCGTCGAGCTGAGCGCGCGCTACATCAACGACCGCAAGCTCCCCGACAAGGCGATCGACGTGATCGACGAGACGGGCGCCAGCCAGATGCTGCTCACGCCCGAGAACCGCAAGGCGATCATCGACGTGCCGGACATCGAGAACACCATCGCCACGATGGCGCGCATACCGCCCAAGTCGGTGTCGAAGTCGGATGCCGAGCTGCTGTCGAACCTCGATAGCAACCTCAAGACGGTGGTGTTCGGCCAGGATGCGGCGATTACCGCGCTGTCTTCTGCGATCAAGCTGGCCCGCGCCGGCCTGCGCGAACCGGAAAAGCCGATCGGCTCGTACCTGTTCACCGGACCGACCGGCGTCGGCAAGACCGAGGTGGCCAAGCAGCTGGCCGACACGCTCGGGGTGGAACTGCTGCGCTTCGACATGTCCGAGTACATGGAGCGGCACACGGTCTCCCGCCTGATCGGCGCCCCTCCGGGCTATGTCGGGTTCGACCAGGGCGGCCTGCTCACCGACGGCGTGGACCAGCATCCGCACAGCGTGGTGCTGCTCGACGAGATCGAGAAGGCGCA
>JAEYZJ010000146.1 GCA_023430705.1 Pseudomonadota bacterium
GCGGGGATACAGATCATGCGCTCAGCACTGAGCCCGGCAGGATTACTACAGGAGGCAGGTGCACGCGATTGGGATTCAGTTTCGAGCCCCAGGGCCGTGCACATCCCATTCCAACGGCGCAAGTGAGGTCGCGCCAGGCGAGATCAGCTGAAGGCCAGATACTGCAGCCATTCAGACCGATCGTCGCGACCGATGAGCCGCCTGCCTTGAAACGAAAAACAATGGAGATAGCGCGATGCCATCACCGAGCGAAACCCGCAAGATTTACGACACCGGCTCCCAATTGATGCCGGCGATCCATCAAGAGCAGGACTGGCCTTACGAAGTTCCTCATATCCGTTACGAGGCCCTTATATGGCCCACGCACGATGTCGGGGGCCAGCCCTACGCGCCTCAAATATTCGAAGAGAAAGAGGACGAGGAGTGGGAGAACAACGTCTACATCACCTGTGAGGTCCTCGGCTTCAGGGGCATGTGGAACGCCGAAGAAAGGCGCCGTCGCTACGCCAACGACATAGGCATGACCCTCTATTACGGCTTCCCCTACAACGCCCGCTGGATCTGGGGCGCTGCGAAAATGCTCGTCGACAAGAACTATTTTTCGCTGCTCGAACTGCAGGGGAAGATTGCCGAGATCAGGGAACGGCTGGGAGTAAACTCCAACCGCGGTGGTCACGCTCCGTCGAACATCAACCACGGCGACACGAGCCAGATTCACACCCAGACCGGCAAATCCACATCCGGCAAGTACATCAACTACGGGCCCAAGCCTCCCTGGGAACCCACTGGTGGAATCCAGCCTGGCCGCTTCAAGGTCGGTGACCGCGTTCGCGTGAAGGACCTGCCGGCGATCTTCTACACCCGGACCCAGATGTATGTCCGGAACATGACCGGCACGATCGCTGCCCTGACATATCCGGACCTGGTTCCCGCCGACGAGGCCTGGGACCGATACGACGCACCCCAGGAGCAGTACTACATCGTCCGGTTCCAGCAGAAGGATCTCTGGGCCGAGTATCCGTTCGAAAACGACACCCTTCAGAGCGAATACCCGGACATGTGGCTCGAAGCCGCGGACTGACCGAAGCACCGGCCTAGCCATAGGAGAAGAACATGGCAAATACACAAAACCACGGCCACGACCATTCGGGAGACGGGGGCCACGATCATCCCGCGGCGCCGATGGTCGACGAAATTTCCGACTTCGAAGTTCTGGAACTGGCTGTCCGTGAACTGGCGATCGAGAAAGGCCTGTTCACCGCCGAAGATCACCGAGCGTTCTCCGAATGGAACGACGCGAGATCGCCGGCCGCGGGCTCACGAATGGTGGCAAAGGCCTGGACTGACCCGGCATACAAAGCCCGGGTGTTCGACGACCCCCTTGCTGCCAGCAAGGAGGTCGGGGTCGACTGGAGCGAGCCGTCCGGGTTCGGGACGACAAGCGACTACATGCACCTGACCGTGCTCGAAGATACGCCGGCGCTGCATCATGTGATCGTGTGCACGCTCTGCTCATGCTATCCGCGGCCGTTGCTCGGCCACTCGCCATATTGGTACCGTGCGCCCAACTACCGTCGCAGGATCGTCCGCTGGCCACGCGAGGTGCTGGCGGAGTTCGGATTGATTGTCCCGCCCGAGGTCGAGCTGCGGGTGGAGGACTCCAACGCAAAGAGCCGCTTCATGGTCCTTCCGGTACGGCCCGAGGGCACCGAGGGCTGGACCGAGGACCAACTCGCCGAGATCGTTACCCGCGACACCATGATCGGCATTGCCATGCCAAAGCCTGGCAGGACCTCGGACGGTCCCAGGCCGATCCACAAGGCCAGCCGACCGGTCCATAGCGGTGGCAGGCCGACGGAGGCCGCACCATGAGCGGGAGCAGTGTCGGTAAGCAGGAGCAGCCCCAAGGGCATTACGTCGACCTGCGTCGCATCGCGTTGCTCGAGTCCTTGCAGAACGAGGATCAAACCTGGGCCAAGCTTGCGCCCCGCTGGTGCGTCACCAACCCGGATCCGCCATGGCAGGTCTGCCTTGATGCAACCTGCGACGCTCTGTCAGCGGGCGGCGCCCTTGATTCACTCGAACGGCGGCACGCCGAGGACGAGCTTGAGACAGTGTACAGCGAGATTCCGAATCCGGAACGTCAGCTCCTCGCACTCGCTCACATCATGGTCAGCCGCGGGCTGCTGACCGAGGAGGAGCTCGCCCGTCAAATCCGCGCCGTCAGAGCACGACTTGAGGCTGTCTAGGGACTGATGCTGCTCGTCGGACAAGCGGAAGACATGCTGTTTCCGGGCACCCAGCCACGGTGGCAGCGCAGATCGAGTTCGATGAGCAGATCCTTCGCCGTTCCGACAATGGACCGGAGTTCATTGCCGGAACGGAAAACTACGCTGTGACTTGGCCGCCGGGCTTACGCCGCAGGAGATCCTACCAACCCGCATACAACTCGGAGACAACAGCATGCCCACCTTCGAAAAACGATTGGCGTGTGTGATCAAATCTGATGGCACGGTCGCCCGTGGCTACATGATCGACAAGTGCGAACTGAAGGGAGAAAATGAATACCTGATCACCTGGAAAATCCCGCTCCAGGGCGAGGCCAAGACGAACTTTGCAGGCACGATCGGCAGCGCTCTGGAAGAGGAAGTCCAGCCCGGCTTCATCACCGTCGGACTGACTCAAGATCCAAGTCAGATGCAGGTGCACACGTATGACGTGAGCGGCAAGCCCGCCCGCCGTTCATTTCACATCGCATGCTTCAGAGACGAGTAAGTGGCAGTTGGCGGGCGAGAGTGAGCCACAGATCCTCTCGCTCGCATCGCTGCCATGAGTTGAAAGCGACGCAAAGTCGATGACGCATGCGTCCCTGCCCATGACCTCCGCAAACTCCTTCAGGTGAAGCTGGACTGCAGACCGAAGGGAACGTTTGTCGCAAGACCGGCTTCGGACATCACCACAACCAGCGTGCCCTTGGGCAAGAGCAGAGGTACCACGCCATGGATGACCTCCTACTACGCATCGTAATTTTCGCAGTGGTTGGTCTGGCATCCGGATTCTTCGCGGGCCTGTTCGGTATCGGCGGAGGCACGATCCGCATGCCGATCTTCATCTATCTGTTCCCATGGCTCGGCGTTGCCCATCCGGTGATGATGCACGTGGCAACCGCGACCTCAATGGCACTCGTCATACCGAGCGCAATCACTTCGACCCTCAAGCACTACAAGCTCGGCGATCTGGACCTGGAGATATTCAAGACCTGGGCGATCGGCCTGGTTATCGGCGTCGTCATCGGATCGATCCTGCTGCCCTTCGGTTCGACCGAAGTCCTGCAAGCCCTGTTCTCGATCTACATCGTCCTGGTCGGTTTCTACATCGCCTTCAATCGGGGGCGCTTTTCCTTGGGCAAGGAGCCGCCGAAAGGCGGAAAGATGATCGGTATCTCCGCGGTCGTCGGCTTCATCGCTGCGATGACCGGTACCAGCGGGGGCACGCTGACGACACCGACCCTCTCGGCCTTCAACATGCAGCTGGAACGTGCGATGGCGATTGCGGCCGCGACCGGTTTGATCACTGGTACGGTGGGCGCGATCGGATCCATCATCGGCGGCTGGAACGCCAAGGACCTGCCGTCTTTCACGCTCGGCTATGTCGACATCGCCATTTTCGCTGTGATGGTGCCGACAGTCATGATCGCGGCGCCGCTCGGCGTCAGTGTCAGCCACAAGATGAATGAGCGGACCTTGCAGCTCGCCTACGCGATTGTGCTCATTATCGTTGGCATTGATCTTTTGCGCCGGCTTTTCTGATTGACCGTAGCTTTGCGAGAACCTCGATGCCGGTGACGGTCTCCCTGCCGAACAGCACGGGGCCCCGCTGCGCCTCGAGGCTTAAAGCTCCCCATGACGCTCGTTGGATATTCGGAGTCGTCATTCCCATTTGAAGTCGATCGCCTCAAGCTCTGGCCAGTTCGGCATACGTGTAGATGCCGTTGCCGCTTCTTGGTCCGTCCTCCCGTTCACGACGGCAAGATGTCGCCGGCCACTGCAGGGACTGTCGCTTCCGACGAGCGCTAACGAAGTCACCATCAACTGGGGAGCTGGTGCGGCTAGTTCAGCCCACTAGCCGATCGGGTCTGCGTGCTCCGGCTCGGTCGCAAGGTCTTCGACGGCAACATGTCGTCGCTGAGCGCCACGGACCTCGTCGGACTGATGACCGGCGCCATGTCGGCAGACGTGAACACCGCCGCGCCGGCCGCACCACGACCTCGCGGATGAAGTCGCCGTCTCGATCTGCGCCGTTCCCGAGGGTCCATTCTGGGAAGGCGCGATGTATTCGCTCCGCTACTGCGACGACGCTCCTTCTTAATAACCACCCCAATTGACCCTGCCCCTGCCCCGATGGTCTGTCGGGACAGGAGACCTTCGATGACCAGACTCACCATCACTGTCGGCGACTACACCTTCGATGCGCGGCTCGAGACGGAGCTGGCGCCCCTCACCTGCGCCGCCTTTCTGAGCCGCCTGCCCTTCCACAGCGAGATCGTGCATGTGCGCTGGAGCGGCGAAGGCGTCTGGATACCGCTGGGCGACTATGACTTCGGTGTCGGCTACGAGAACGCCACCAGCCACCCCGCTCCGGGCCAGGTGATCCTGTATCCGGGCGGCGTGAGCGAGACCGAGCTGCTGCTCGCCTATGGCCCCGTGGCCTTCGCCAGCAAGGCGGGTCCGCTGGCCGGCAATCACTTCCTCACCGTCACCAGCAACCTCGACAATCTCCACCCTCTCGGTCGCGAGACGCTGTATCGCGGCGCCAAGGCCATCACCTTCGCGCTAGCCGAGTGATGCCAGAGCATTTCGATACGGTTGTCGTAGGCGGGGGCATCGCAGGCCTTGCCGCGGCACATCGCCTTGCCGACCGGAACGTCCTCGTCCTCGAGGCAACCGACCGCGCCGGCGGCCGCATCCGCTCGCAGCACGATGGGGACTACTGGCTGAACTTCGGCGCCCACATGTTTGGCGGAGCGGGCAGTCTCGTCGGTGACCTCGTCGCCGAGCTGGGCCTCGACAGTCGGCCGATCAGAGGCGCGCTGCTGGGTGTCGCCCACAAGACGTCCCGCCTTTTCGGCGGGCGACTCGAGATGATCCCGCTGCGGCTGAAGCTGACACTGGCCGAACGCCTCAGCTTCATCGTTGCGGGCATCGGGCTGCGGCTGGGAAGCGAGCGCATCGTGCCGGTCCTCCGCCGTCGCTCCGGCGAGGACGGCCCGGGCTGGCGGGCCCGCGTGCATGCCTATCGCAATGACGAGACGCTTGCCGCGGCGCTCGGGAAGCTCGAGCCGGAGATCGCCCGCTTTCTCGAGGCATTTACAGAGCGCACCGGCGGCTCGCCGTCGGAGATGGCTGCAGGCTACGCACTGCGCTCCTTCACCAATGTGTGGAGCAAGCATTCGCCGGGCTTCAACCTCTACGGCGGATCGGCCCAACTGCCTGATGCACTGGCGGCGCGGCTGGGTGACAGACTGCGGCTGGGCGCGCAGGTGAGCGCCGTGCGGCGCACCGACAACGGGGTCATTGTCGAGTACGTTCAGAACGGCCTACAGCATCAGGTAACAGCCGACAGCGCGATCGTGGCGACCCCGGCCTATGTCACCGCCCGGATCGTGCGCGACCTTCCCGAGCCGACACTCGATGCGCTCAACGCCATCCGCTACGGCGCCTTCCTGACCATGGCGATCCGCACCCGCGAGAAGGGATCGATGCCGTGGGACGGCAACTACGCCGTCGCTACGCCCACCCGCTCGTTCAGCGTGCTCTTCAACATGGCCACGACCCTGCGCACCGGACCTCGCCGACCGGGGGGCAGCATCATGCTCTTCCGTGGCGCCAAGGGCGCCAGCGCCCTGATGGAGAAAACCGACGCGCAGATCAAGTCGCAGTTCCTCGAGGACCTCTATGCCGAGTTTCCCGAGGCGCGGGAGGTCGTCGACAAGGCCGTCGTGCAGCGCTGGCCGGCCGGGGCGCCCTTCTCTTGGCCCGGCCGGGCCGCTCTCCAGCCGGCGCTCACGGCGTCGCTGGGCCGGGTCTTCCTCGCCGGGGATTACCTTGAGTTCCCCAACATGGAAGCAGCGATCGCAACCGGCTACGAGGCCGCGGATCGGGCGCTCCACCTGCCCCAGGCATAGACTAGGGCCACCACATGACGCGGTTCGGGATCATCGGCGCAGGCGTCGTAGGAATGGCGACGGCTCTGCAACTGCAGGCCGAGGGACACGGCGTTACCGTCTTCGACCCGCGTCTGCCCGGCACGGCCTGCTCCTACGGCAATTCCGGTGGCATCGGTATCGGCCTCGTGGCACCGATCGCCATGCCGGGCATAGGCCGGCAGGCACCAAGACTGCTCCTCGACCCGAACGAGCCGCTGTTCATCGAGCCGCGGCACCTGCTCCGCAAGGCCCCATGGTTCTGGCGGTTCTGGCAGTCCAGCAGGCCGGCCGAAGTCGAACGCATCGCCGCACAGCGGGCGGCCCTGAACCACAAGGTGCTGGAGACCCTTGAGCCGCTCCTCGTCCGCTCCGGCGCCGGTTCCCTGCTCCGGCACCACGGCATGACCTTCCTCTTCGCCGGCCCGCGCCCCCCGGCTGGCGCCGAGGCGCGCTTCGATCTTGCCCGCCGGCACGGTATCGCCACCGAGCGACTGTCCTACGCCGAGCTCCGTGAGCGTCTGCCGGGGCTTGCACCCAGCATCGAGACCGCGGTCCATATCCCCGGCAATCGCCACTGCACCAATCCGGGGCTGCTGGTGGAGCGTTTCGCGGAGGCGGTGGCCGCGGCTGGCGGTACGCACCGGCGCGAAGCGGTTCGGGGGATCGAGCCCGGCGAGCGCCCCACGATCGTGACGGAGGCGGGCCGGCATGCGTTCGACCGCGTGGTCGTCGCGGCCGGCGTCTGGTCACGCGACCTCGCTGCATCGCTGGGCACCCGCGTCCTGCTCGAGGCGGAGCGCGGATACCACTTGATGCTGCCCAACCCCAACGTCCGCATGCTGGCCCCGACCACGCTTGCCGACCTAAACATCGTCATCACGCCGATGGACGAGGGCCTTCGCATAACCGGCATCGCCGAGTTCGCGGAGCCCGATTCCGCGCCCAGGGAGGCCCGGGCCCTGAACCTGCTGCGACAGGCAAGGCGCTACTTCCCCGCCCTCGACGGCACCGGCGCGCGCATCTGGGTCGGTCCGCGCCCGTCCACCCCAGACTCGCTTCCGATCATCGGTCGGGCGCCGGGACATCGCGATATCATCTTCGCATTCGGGCATGGCCAGAGCGGCCTCGCCCATGCGTCCGTGACGGCCCGGCTGGTGGCGGATATCGCCGCCGAACGAACACCACTCATCGACATCTCGGCCTTCGCGCCCGGCCGATTCAGTGGCCGATAGGGAACGGTTATTGCCGCTCTGCCAGTCTGAATAGTCGCCTCGCTTCCGGCAGCGGCCATGGACCGGTAAGCCTCCATGCATGACGACGAAAGACCAGCAGCGCTTCAACGGCATCTATGCCTCGACCATCACCCCGATCCGCGCCGACGGCGCGATTGCAGACGACGACCTCGCCACTCACTTTCGCGACATGGCCGCGTGCGAGGGACTGAAGGGCCTGCTGGTCAACGGACATGCAGGCGAGAACGCTGCCTTGACCCGCGACGAAGCAAAGCGTGTGCTGGAGACGGCCCGCGAGCAGGCCCCGAGGTTGCTGATCGTCGCCGGCATCAACGCCGAGAGCACTGACGCTGCCATCGAGCTGGCGACCGATGCCCGCGATGCCGGGGCCGATGCGATCATGATCTTCCCGCCCTTTTCCTGGGCCCTTGGCCTCGACCCGCGCGCCATCGTGGCGCACCACCGCGCCATCCATGATGCCGTCGACCTACCGCTGATGCTGTTCCAGGCGTCGGTTAATTCCGGGCGCATGAATTTCGACTTCGCGCTGCTCGGTCAGCTCCTGCAACTGGAACGTGTCGTCGGGATCAAGGAAGGCAGCTGGGAAGCAGCACGCTACGAAGCAACGCGTCGCTTCACCAAGTCAGTCAGCCCCGAGGTCGCGGTCATGGCCTCTGGCGACGAGCACCTGCTCACCTGCTTCACCGTCGGCTCCGACGGTAGCCTCGTCAGCCTCGCGGCGGTGATCCCGGAGCTGATCGTGGCGCTCGAGCGAGCGGTCCGAGCAGGGGACCTGCAACTGGCTCGGAAGCTCAACGACCTGATCTATCCGCTCGCCCGGGCCATCTATGCCGACGAGCCGGGTGGGCTGGTCTCGGTCCGCCTCAAGGCCTGCCTGGTGATGCTCGGGCGGATCCAGAATGGCTGGTGCAAGGCGCCGGTGCATCCGCTCTCGGTGCCCGAACTGCACCGCCTGGCCGACGCGCTGCGCCTCGCGGGGTTGACCCCCGATATCGCCCCAGCATCGGCCATGCTGACAGCATGACGACGCGGCCTAGCGCCCCGCGCCTGATGTACCCGCGGCAAGCCATTATCTTGCCTCGCCGCGCCAGCCGGCCTACGTCGTCTCCATGAACCTCAGACAGATCGAAATCCTGCGTGCAGTGATGCGGCGCCGGACCACCACCGGAGCCGCCCACGAACTGGGGATGTCCCAACCCGCTGTCAGCAACGCGATCAAGCACGCTGAATCGCAGCTGGGCTACCTGCTCTTCGACCGGTTGAACAGCAGGCTCGTGCCGACGCGCGAGGCGGAAGTGCTGTTCCGGGAGTCGGAGACACTATTCCAGCTCTATGAGGCCTTCCGGCGCAAGACCATCGA
This sequence comes from Pseudomonadota bacterium, assembly GCA_023430705.1. GTDB lineage: Bacteria > Pseudomonadota > Alphaproteobacteria > Rhizobiales > Devosiaceae > Devosia_A. Next base: position 8,819 of record JAEYZJ010000146.1, read on the forward strand.
CCTCAGCAGCGGGCGAACAGGCCGCCTGTCGATCCTCGTGACGGCGGAGCTGTCGGAGTCGCTGGTCCCGCCTGTTCTGCGGACGTTCCTTACCCATCATCCCGACGTGCAGGTGTCGATCGACGTGCTTTCGCTGGAGGGTGTGCTCGACGGTCTCGACAGCGGAGCCGGCGATATTGGCTTCGCCATGGCGGCCGCTGCCCGCCCCGGATACGATCTCGAGCCGCTCAACGAGATGGAGATCGTCTGTGCCTGCCCTGATGACCACCCCGCCGCCACCTTGCCCTTCGTCACTCCGGCCGACCTTGCCGAACAGAGGTTGATCCTCGCACCGACCTCGGGTCGCATCCACTCCATGGTGCAGGAGGCATTCAACAAGTCGTCCGTGCGGCTGATCCCCCAGATTCAGATGCGCTACATGAACATCGCCGCGCGATGCGTCCAGGGCGGTCTCGGCATCGCGCTCGTCGACGCGCTCACGGCTTCGGCCAACCGCTATGAAGGAGTAGTGTTCGTGCCGTTCCGACCGCGCATTCCGGTGCAGGTCTGGGCTCTCACACCGTCGGACAAGCCGACGCCGCGACTGATCAAGAAATACGTGCAATATGCGAGTGAGTACCTGACGGCACTCCCCAGCGATGTTCAGCCGCGCAAATCCGAGATCGGCTGACGCGCCTGGTGGGTGCCCCAGCCCCTGTCGCCGACCATCTCCCGATCCTCGACCATCACCTTGCCCCGGACGATCGTGGTGACCGGCCAACCGGTGATCTCGATGCCTTCGAACGGCGTGTAGTCGACGCCGTCATGCAGCTCCGCATGTGTGATCGATCGCGTCAGCTCAGGATCCCAGATGGCGATATCGGCGTCGGCCCCGATCATGATCGCGCCCTTCTGCGGATAGAGGCCGTAGATCCTGGCCGGATTGGTTGCGGTCAGCGCGACGAAGCGGTTGAGATCGATCCGGCCCTTCCTCACGCCCTCCGAGAACAGGATCGGCAGGCGGGTCTCGATGCCAGGGATGCCATTCGGAATCCAGACGTAGCCCCTGGCGCTGTCCGGCGTGAGCTTGCCGGTCTCGTCGTAGCGGTAGGGGCAGTGGTCCGACGAGAACACATCGAAGATGCCTTGTGACAGTCCATCCCAGCAGGCCTGCTGGTTGGCGGCGTCACGCGGCGGCGGGCTACACACGTACTTGCTGCCCTCGGTGCCCTCACCGCCCATGTCGGCTTCGGTGAGCACCAGATACTGCGGGCAAGTCTCGCTCAGCACCTTCAGGCCGCGGCGCTTGGCGCGGGCAATTTCCTCGATCGTTTCACCGTTGGACACGTGTACGATCATCACCGGCACGTCGACCATCTCCGCCAGTGCGATAGCGCGGTAGGTGGCCTCGCGCTCCACGCGGATCGGGCGCGACGCGCCATGGTAGATGGCGGCCGTCTTGCCTTCGCGCGCCAGCTTCTCGTTGTGGAAACGGATGGCGTCCAGTCCCTCCGCATGTACCATCACCAGCGCGCCATGCTCGCGCGCCACCGACATGACGTTCAGGATGTCGTAGTCCGACAGCGCCAGGTCCTCGTAGGTCATGAACACCTTGAGCGAGGAATAGCCATCCGACAGCAGCGCCGGAAGCTCCTGTCCCAGCACCTGCGGGGTGGGGTCCGAAACGATGAGGTGGAAGCTCACGTCGGTGTAGCAGTTGCCTTCGGCCCGGGCGTGGTAGTCGGTCAGCGCCGCACGCAGGGACTGCCCGCGCTGCTGCAGGCAGAACGGCATGACCGTGGTGTTGCCCCCCCAGACGGCGGAGCGGGTGCCGGTCTCGAAATTATCGCCCATCACGATGCCCGGGGCGCCGGGCTGCTCAAGGTGGACATGCGCGTCGATGCCCCCCGGCATGACCACCTTGCCGGTCGCATCGATGGTCTTTGTCGCCGGCCCGAGGTCAGTGCCGATGGCGACGATCTTGCCGTTACGCACGGCAACGTCGGCGACATAGGTATCCGACGCGGTAACGACCGTGCCGTTGGCAATGATGAGGTCCAAGTTCATTGTGCTCTCAGTGCTTTGTGGTGGCGGGCACGACACTCTGCCGGCCGTAGTCGTGGCGGACGTCGCGTTCGGTGACGAGGCCCTCGGCAAGGTCGGCTGCGATCAGTTCGGGCGCGCGCTCCGCAGCCGGACCGAAACCGGAGCCGCCAGTCAGGATGGCCTCGAGCCACTCGCCGCCGCCCTTGAGCTCGACCAGTTCGCCGGTACCGCAATCACGAACCACGGTGCCGTTGGCCCCGATCACGCGCCCCGACGCGCCCTGCCCCGGTCCACCGCCGAAAAGCCCCTCGACAGGCAGTCCGACGCTCTCGGGAAACACCGAAATCATCACGGGCTGCGGGCCGTCATGGTGCTTGCGCAGCGTGATGCGCTGCGACAACCCACCGCGATTGCGACCGACGCCGCCGGTATCGGGCAGCAACGTCTTCTCGCCGACGAGCACCGGAACACGGGCCTCGAACAGTTCCACGGAGCTGTTCGCCGCCGAGGAAGGGAAGATCAGCCCGGAGATGCCGTCGCCCTGGGACGAGCCGCCCTGGCCGCCGCCCGCGAGGAACACATCGGAATAGAACCGCCCGTTAACCTGGCCGTAGACCGTGAGCGACATCGGCAGGCCGGAGAAAGCCTGCACCTGGTCCGGCACCAGCCCGGAAAGCGCCCGGTAGACGCTCGGCCCGATATACCAGCCGGTTCGGGTCCGGATGTTCACCGACGCCGGGCGCTGCGCGTTGAGCACAGATCCTGCCGGTGCCGTCACGCTGAACGGGCGGTAGCATCCCGCATTGCCGCGCACCGACGGCGTCAGGATACACTTCAGCGGATAGGTCGCGTGGGCTTCGGTATAGCTCATCGTGCAGTTGAGCCCACCCCGCGGCAGCTGCGGCGGCGCGCCTTCGAACGACAGCTGGATCTGGTCGCCGGTGACCTTAAGCTGCAACGGCAGCCGATAGGGCGTACCAAGCGGATTGGCCCAGCTTTCAGCCTCTATCGTACCGTCGGGCAGCGCGCTGATGGCGGCGCGCATTGCTACCTCGGAGCGAGACTGGATGATGTGGGCGAGCGGGCCCAGGTCATCGAGACCATACTCCTCCATGAACCCCGAGAGCCGCTGCGCGCCAACCTCGTTGGCACCGATAAACGACATCAGGTCGCCGACCACCTGTTCGCCGCCACGAACGTTCTCGCGGATCAACTCGACCAGTGTGGCATTGATGGTGCCGGCTTCGACCAGCTTCATCGGCGGGATCTGCAAACCCTCGTCGTAGATCTCGCGGGCGGTCAGGCTGTCTTTGGTGCCGCCGATATCCGAGACGTGGCCGACCGTACCCATTAGCGCGACGAGACGATCGCCTCGGAACACAGGCGTGACGATCGCCACGTCCGGCAAGTGGCCGGCACACAGCCACGGATCGTTGGTCACCAGCACGTCGCCGGGCCGCAGGGTGTCCCGGGGGAAGCGGGCCAGCAGGGCCTTCACCGCGCGCGGGAGGGTGAGGTTGAAGACGGGCATGCCGCGCTTCGAATGCGCCAGCGTCTGGCCATCAGCGTCGAGCAGCTCACAGGCGAAATCCTGCGCTTCCGACACGATCAGCGAGAAGGCGGTACGGCACACGGTCAGCCACATCTCCTCGGAGATGGCAGCAAGACGGCTCCACATGATCTCAAGCCCGATAGGATCGGCCTCGATCTCGGCGATAGCCGCCGCGAAATCATCCGAGCGCCGCAGTTTTGTCGCCCTGGCACCGGCTACGACGATGCGCAGGTTGTGCCCGGCATCGACGCTAAGTCGGTCACCGGCATGTATGACGGTCGTCGACTCCCTCTCCTCGATGATGGCCGGACCCTCGATCTGCTGGCCGGCCGCTAGGCTGTAGCGATCATAGACCGTGGCCTCCGCCCAGCCCGATTCGGTCCAGACTCGACGCGTGCCCTTGTTGCCGCCGCCCGACGCAGCGCCCGCGGTTCCGGCGACGGTAAGCGTGGGCACCGGACCGCGGCAGGAAACGCGAAGCGACAGCACCTCCACTCCGGCGCCATGGGGAAGGGCGGCGTACTTGGCCCGGTAGCGCTTGCTGAAGTTCTCTTCGAGCACACCCAACATGCCGGCTTCGATCAGCGACGGAAGCTCGACGTCTAGTTCGTGCATTTGCCCGACGAGCCGCATGTCGGCACGACGCTCGACGACGATGTCCGCGGCAGCAACGCCGGCCGAAACCAGATGGGCACTCGCCTCGCGCTCGAGTTCGACGAGGGCCGTCTCCAGCGCCACCGCCTCCCAGCGATCATCGAGCACCATGGGCACCGAGCGGGCCACCTCGAACGAGAGTGGAGCAGCGAGGAAGCCGAGGGCGGATGCCGCACCGGAGGCCGGCGGGATGATCACCTCGCGGGCATTGAGAATGCGCGCGACGCTCGCCGCGTGCGCGGGCCCGGCACCACCGAAGGCCACCATGGAGAAGCCGCGCGGGTCGACGCCCTTTTCGATGGCATGCTCGCGCACCGCAGCAGCCATGTTCTCGCTCACCAGCTTGTGGATGCCGGCAGCGACCCCCTCGATGGAAAGGTTGAGTGCCGCGCCGAGATTGCGCAGGCTTTCACGAGCCAACTCGGGCCTCAGCGCCATCTTGCCGCCAAGGAAGTAACCAGGGTCGTAGTAGCCCAGGGTCAGGTTGGCGTCGGTGACCGTCGGCTCGGATCCGCCCATGCCGTAGCAGGCCGGACCGGGCGCCGATCCTGCCGACTTCGGCCCGACACGCAGGAGCCCGACCTCGTCGATCGCCGCGATGGAGCCGCCCCCGCCGCCGATCTCGATCATGTCGACGACGGGTGAGCGGATCGGCAGGCCCGAGCCTTTGGTAAAGCGGTGGACGCGCCCGGCCTCGAGCATCTGCGCGATGTCGGGGCGGCCACCCGTGATCAATGCACCCTTGGCCGTGGTGCCCCCCATGTCGAAGGCAATGAGGTCGTCGACGCCGGCGCCCTTGCCGAAGAAACCGGCGGCCAATGCCCCGCCTGCGGGACCGGACTCGAGCAGGCGGATCGGGAATTGCTTCGCGGTTTCCACCGGCACAAGGCCGCCCGCGGAATGCATCAGCCGCAGCGGGCCGGTGAAGCCTTCAGCTGCAAGCCTCGACGTCAGGTTGTCGAGGTAGCTCGCCATCAGCGGCTGCACGTAGGCATTGGCGCAGGTGGTGACGAAGCGCTGGTACTCGCGGATTTCAGCGAACACTTCAGACGAGATCGACAGCGAGAGCTGCGGGTACTTCGCCGCGATCAGGTCGCGCGCCCGGCGCTCGTGCACAGGGTTGCGGTAGGCGTGAAGGAATCCGATGGCGATCGATCTGACACCGGTCGCGACAAGTCGCCCTGCCATCCGCAGCACGCCTGCTTCGTCGAGCGGCACAACCACCTTGCCGTGCGCGTCGACGCGCTCCTCGACCTCGAGGCGAAGCCTGCGCGGGACCAGGGGTTCGGGAAACTTCAGGAACAGGTCGTAGATGTCGTACCGCTGCTCGGTGCCCATCTGCAGCAGGTCGCGAAATCCCGCTGTGGTGATGAAGCCAACTTCGGCGCCCTTGCGCTCGATAATCGCGTTGGTGACGAGAGTGGTGCCGTGGATGATCTCCCGAACATCGCCGAGGCCGATGCCATTCTCGCTGGTGAGCGCGCACAGCCCTTCCATTGCCGCAATGGACGCGTCATGCGGCGTCGTGAGCCGCTTGTGCAGATCGATTGTCCCCGCGATATCGTCGATCAGCACGAAATCGGTGAAGGTGCCGCCGATGTCGAAGCCGATCCGGAAGCGCTGCAAGGCGGGCATGGGTCAGTCCTTTGGTAGGTCGCGCGTCAGCCCAGCCGGGCCGCAAGCGACTTGTCGGGATCGACCTCCGGCACCGCCGCCAGAAGCATCCGGGTGTAGTCGGTCGCCGGGTTGTCGAAGACGGTGGCGACGTCGCCCTGCTCCACCATGACGCCGCGGTGCATCACGCCGACGCGGTCGCAGGCGTAGCGGATGGCGCCGAGATCATGAGAAACGAACAGGTAGGTGAGGTTCATGCGCTGGCGGATTTCCAGCAGCAGGTCGAGCACCTGCGCCTGCACCGAAACGTCGAGCGCCGAGGTTGGCTCGTCGAGGATCAGCATCTGCGGCTCCACCGCGAGGGCGCGGGCGATGGCGATGCGCTGGCGCTGGCCTCCAGAGAACTCGTGCGGGAAACGGGAAAGGTGTTCGCTCTTGAGGCCGACGCGCTCGAGCAGATAGACCGCGCGCTCGCGGCGCTGCTCGCGGGTCATCCCGATGCGCTCGTGATGGATGACAAGCGGCTCTTCGAGCAGGTCGCCGATCCGCATGCGGGGATTGAGCGAGGCATAGGGGTCCTGGAACACGATCTGCATCTGTCCGCGCAGGTCCAGCGAACGACTGGCCCCGGCGCCCAGCCGCCTGCCGTGAAAACTGATGGTCCCGGCGCTGGGCGTCTCGAGGCCGATGATGCAGCGCGCCAGCGTGGATTTACCCGACCCTGACTCCCCCACGAGACCAAAGCTCTGCCCTGCCTCGATGCTGAAGCTGACTTCGCTGAGCGCCTTCAGGGGCTCAATCGCCTGCCCGAGGGCCGAGTGGCCTGCACCGAAGACCTTCGAGAGCTTGTCGACTTCGCACACCCTCATGACACCGGCTCCGCCTTCCTGCCGTGGACCGACGGGATCGAGGCCAGGAGGCCCCTGGTGTATTCGTGACTGGGCATCTTGAGCACCGAGCGCACGTCACCCTGCTCCACGATGCGCCCGCTGTTCATCACGGCGACATGCGTGCACAGCTGCGCCACGACGCCCATGTTGTGCGTGATCATCAGCACACCCAGGTTGTATTCCTTGACCAGCCCGTAGATCAGTTCGAGCACCTGCGCCTGCACGGACACATCAAGCGCCGTAGTCGGCTCGTCGGCGATCAGCAGGTCGGGCCGCCCGATCAGTGCCATTGCGATCATCACGCGCTGCCGCATGCCGCCCGAGAACTGATGCGGGAAGCTGCCGATGCGCAAGGCGGCATCGCGGACGCCGACACGTTCGAGCATGGCCACTGCCTTGTCGAGGGCCGCACGCTTGCGGATGGCGCCACTGGCCCCGGCGTTGAGGTTGAGCTTGGCGGGCTCGACACTTGCGATGTGCAGGCCGACATCCACCATCTGCTCGCGGATGGTGAGCACCGGGTTGAGATTGGCCGATGGGTCCTGGAACACCATGCCGATGCGATTGCCGCGCAGCCGGCGCATGGCCTTCTCGTCCTGGCCGAGGATGTCGATGCCATCGAAGCTGATGCCCCCGCCGGTGTAGCGGGCGGGCGGTGTCGGCACGATGCGCG